>JBILGJ010000426.1:0-2578 GCA_044351125.1 Micropepsaceae bacterium | reverse complement strand
GGCGCGCACGGGCGGATGGTCGAAGGTTGAACTGCGCCCGCTCCAGACCTTCGCTCCCGAAGTAGGCATGCGCAGCTTCACCCTGGTCGGTCAGCCACCAAGCGGCTTTGCGACGCAGGTCCTCTCGCCGGTAACCGCAACCTTCACGATCGACCCGCTCCCCGCGGACGTGAAGACCATTCGCGTGCTGAGCGAAACCAACGAGATCGCGCAGAACTTCCGCTGAAGCTGCGCGACATCGGCTGCAACCGGGCCAGAACCGTCAGGCGAGCAATTGTCCGTCATCGACGGTAAACAGCGACCCGGTAATGAAGGACGCGTGATCCGAGCACAGCAGCAAAACCAGCGCGTCAAGATCACTCTCTTCGCCCAGCCTGCGACGCGGAAAGCCCTCGATCTGCTTCTGTCCGCCCTCGGAGCTGAACCAGTCATTGTTGAGCTCGGTGCGAATGAAGCCCGGGCACAGCGCGTTGACGGCAATGTGATGACGCGCCCATTCCCGTGCGAGGCCCTTGGTCATCATCGCCACCGCAGCCTTTGACATTGAATAGGCAACAAGGCCCGGAAGCGCCTTCATCGCGCCAATCGAGGCAATGTTAACAACGCGCCCCCTGATCTTGTGGTGCAGCATGCGCGCACCCACAGCCTGCGCCACGAAGAACATGCCCTTCACGTTGGTATCCATGATCGTGTCGTAGTCGCTCTCGCTGAGCTCGGTGGCGCTCGACTGGATGTTCAGCCCTGCGTTGTTAACGAGGATCGAGATTGGACCGGCTAGTCTTTCCGCCTCGGTAACACAGGCGCGAACCTGCGCGACGTCGGTCACATCGAGTGTCAGCGGGATTGCGACACCACCCGCTTTCCCGATGCTCTCCTGCAGCGCGATTAATCGTGCCGTCCGTCGCCCGGTAATGACAATCTTCGCACCCGCAGCGCTCAGGATGTGCGCAAAGCGCAATCCGAACCCGCTTGTCGCACCTGTGATGAACGCTACATGACCGCTGAGGTCGAAGCTGATGTTGCTGGCCATAGGGGTTACTCAGAAAAGGTTGCGGACAATTATCCTTAAACGGTCCGGCATGAAAATCGCACGCGAGAAAAATTCTTTCTTGTTGCCGCATTCCATGCATATCTTCCGCCGCATGCACATCGACGTCATCTCCGACACAATCTGCCCTTGGTGCTACATCGGCAAGCGCCGCCTTGAAAGGGCACTGAGCCTTCGTCCGCAGATGACCTTCGAGGTCCGCTGGCGTCCGTTCCAGCTTGACCCGTCGATGCCCGCGGGCGGCATGAACCGCGAGGAGCATTTGGTCGCCAAGTTCGGCTCGCTCGAAAAGCTCAAGCCCGTGCAACTCGCGCTCGAGCAGGCTGGCCTGGAATACGGGATCCCCTTCGCCTTCGAGCGCATCCAGCGGACGCCCAACACCCTGAATTCCCACCGCCTGATCCGTTGGTCGCACTCGCTGGGGCTCCAGGACGAAATGGTGGAAGCCATCTTCCGCGCGTATTTCGTGGAAGGCCAGGACATCGGCGACACGGCTGTGCTCGCCCGCATTGGGGACGCCATCGGAATGGACGGCGAACTGGTCGAAGAACTTCTCAACTCGGATGCCGACATTGAATCGGTGACCCAACAGGATTCCATGGCGCGCAAGTTTGGCGTCCAGGGCGTGCCCAGCTTCCTGATCGGTGGCCGTTCGCTGATCATGGGCGCCGAAGACCCGCACACGCTGGCCGAGATGATCGACCGCGTGCTTTCCTCCGACGCCGAAGGCGCCGCCGCAGCAGGCTGACACGCCCAGGCGCGCGTACTCCAGCATTCCCGGAATAAAACACCCTGCCCCACTTTGGGCAGTCGATGTGTCCGCTCGCGTGCCATTTTGGGTAAAGCGAACGTAAACCCTAACGATCCCTGAACGCAGAGCCGCCATTTCTCCGCACTGCCTGAGCGGCACGGCAGTTGCAGCCTCACGTCTCGAGCGCGCCTGGCAGGGGGCTGGTCGCGTCGAACGAACACAGGCGGTTTCCTACGATGAAGGGCCTCTCTCTCAGGACAATGTTGATGCTGGCGAGTGGGGTTCTCGCCATGCCTCTCCCGGCTGTCGCGTCAGGCGCTGCCGACGGATCATCTTTCAATGCGCCGAAAGGCACAGGCAGTGCGGACTTCAACGCACCAGCTGCCGGCTACGGCCGCGACGCGAACGGCAATCGCACCATCGTGGACGGCCGCTTCGTGGGCGCTTGCTACTTCAACAAGGACGGCCTGACCCCCGGCGTTGGCTCGCGCTCGGGCGTGGCCGAAGCCTCGGGCTTCCCCAGCGACACCTGCGACGAAATCCAGCGCGGGGACCGCAACAGCAACACGGTCATTGGCAACAACGTCACCGTTGTGACCCAGGGCTCTTACAACACCGTCATCGTCAATACCCAGCAGACCAACAATGGCAATCAGAAAGTCGTGCTCAATGGCAAGCTCAGCCTCAACTGATACCCGCAGCGCAAAGCGTGGCTGGAGTTGCCGCATGGCGGCCCTCCTTCTTACGGCCACGTCTGTTACGGCCTGCGTGAGCCCCAC
>JBILGJ010000425.1:0-2585 GCA_044351125.1 Micropepsaceae bacterium | reverse complement strand
CAGCAGCCTGTGCTCTCCGACCGCCCCGACAGGCACCACGTCCATGATCCCGAAACGCCTGTGGTCGGAATAGACAATGCGCACCCCGGCATCCGTCAGGAATTCCACGTGGTCGTGCTTGCCCGGCAGCGCGCCCGCGTGCACGAATTGGCCTACGCCCTGCCCCTCGATCTGGAACCGGCCGGACATGCCCAGATGGATGAGCAACACATCGCCATTATCGAGATGCGCCAACAGATACTTCGCCCGCCGGGAGAGCTTCTCCACGCGCCGGCCCGTTAACCGTCCGGCAAAGTTCTTGGGTAATGGAAAGCGCAGGTCGTCGCGGCGCGCAATCACGCGCGCAAGCACACGCCCCTCAAGGACGGGCGCCAGGCCACGCCGAACCGTTTCAACCTCGGGCAATTCAGGCATGGGACGCAGTGTAGCGTGGTAGCGCCCCGAAAGAGAGACTAGAGTGAGGGTCAAAGCCATGAAAGACAGGGAACCCACGGCGAGTTTCGGATTCCGCGATGTGCCGGAGGCCGACAAGTCGCGCCTTGTCGGCGAGATCTTCACCTCCGTCGCTGGCCGCTACGACGTCATGAACGACCTGATGTCGATGGGCATCCATCGCCTCTGGAAGGACGCCCTCATCGACTGGCTAGCCCCGACGCCAACCATGCAACTGCTCGACGTGGCCGGCGGCACGGGCGATATCGCCTTTCGCTTCCTCGATCGCCTCGGGGCGAGGGCTACCAGCGCCCACGCCACGGTCTGCGACATAAACGAAGGCATGCTGGGGGTTGGCCGCGAGCGCACGCGCCAGCGCCACCTCGAGCACCGCGTCAGCTTTGCCTGTGGCGACGCCGAAAAACTGCCGATGGCCGATGCCAGCTTTGACGCCTACACCATTGCCTTCGGCATAAGGAACGTGACCCACATCGACCGGGCCCTGAAGGAAGCCCGCCGCGTCCTGAAGCCACGGGGCCATTTTCTCTGCCTCGAATTCTCGAAGGTCGATGATCCCATGCTCGGGCGCCTGTATGACCTCTGGTCCTTCAACGTCATGCCGGCGATTGGACAGGCCGTCACGAAGGACAGGGCGGCTTACGAGTACCTGGTCGAGTCGATCCGGCGCTTTCCCCCGCGGGAAGAATTCGCCAGCATGATCGATGCTGCCGGCTTAAAGCGCACCAAGTGGCGCGCGCTCACCGCCGGCGTGGTCACCATCCACTCCGCCTGGGCGGATTGAGATGCTGGGCCTTTTCCAGAAGCTCGTCCGCCTGTCGAGGGGTGCCCGCGTACTGGCCAGGCACGGCGTTCTGCCACCGGAAGAATGGCTGCCGCTGACCCCTCCCCCCTTGCGCGTGTTGGCCCGCCTCCTGCCAAGGGGCCGCGCAGCCCGCAACGGCCGCAGCGGCGAGCGCCTCGCGCGGGCCTTCACCGAACTTGGTCCCTCCTACATAAAGGCAGGGCAGTTCCTTGCAACCCGCCCCGACGTCATAGGCCCTGCGATCGCGACAGACTTGTCCGAGTTGCAGGATCGTCTGCCACCCTTTCCGCTGGCCCAGGCCCGCACCATCATCGCTGCCGAACTTGGCGATGAGAAACTGGCCCGCCTCGGCACACTCGGCGAGGCCGTGGCCGCCGCATCGATCGCACAGGTGCACAAGGTTACGCTTGCCCCGTCCGGCGAAGGGGCAAAGCCCCGAACCCTGGCCATAAAGATCCTTCGCCCGGACGTCGAAACCGAGTTCGCGCGCGACCTGTCGGCCTTTGCCTGGGCCGCGCGCCACGTCGAACGCCTTGGAAGCGAAGTCCGTCGCCTGAAGCCACGAGCCTTCGTTGACACACTGGCCCGTTCCGTTGCCCTGGAGATGGACCTGCGCCTCGAGGCAGCCGCAGCCGACGAGATGGCCGCCAACTCCGCAGCCGATCCCGACGTGCGCATTCCGGCGGTTGAATGGGACTTCACCTCCAAGCGCGTGCTGGCGACCGAATGGATCGATGGCACGCCCTTGAGACACAGGGACGCCCTGCTCGCCCAGGGTCACGATCTCAGGCGATTGGCAACAAACCTGATTCAGGTCTTTCTTCGCCATGCCCTGCGCGACGGCTTCTTTCACGCAGACATGCACCCCGGCAACCTCTTCGTCGATGCCGCCGGCAAGATCGTGGTCGTCGACTTCGGCATCATGGGCCGGCTCGATCCGCAGTTGCGACGCTTCATGGCCGAGACGCTCGCCGGCTTTCTTGCCCGCGACTACCACCGCGTGGCGCGCATCCACCTGGAGATAGGTTTCGTTCCGGCAAACCACTCAGTTGAGGACTTCGCACAGGCCCTGCGCGCAATCGGGGAACCGATCTTCGGCCGTGCGGCCTCGAACATGTCCATGGCGAGGCTTCTGGGACAGCTCTTCGAGGTCACCCGCCTCTTCGACATGCCGATGCAGCCCCAGCTTGTAATGCTCCAGAAAACCATGGTCGTGGTCGAGGGCGTGGCCCGGCAGCTCGACCCCGAGCATTCGATCTGGGACGCAGCCCGCCCCGTCATCGAGCGCTGGATGATCGACAGCATTGGCCCTGAAGCCCGCCTCAAGGAC
>JBILGJ010000424.1:0-2587 GCA_044351125.1 Micropepsaceae bacterium | reverse complement strand
TAAAAACGTAGTTAATTTCCGTGGCCGGCCCGCTTTCAGGCGGCCAGCGCCTCTTTTTGCCGAAAGGTTGGATCAATCGAGCAACATGAAACCGACGCGTGTGCAAAATCTCCAACGGTTGTTTGGCCCGATTGAGCCCAAAAGGTGCCGCATTCCGGTGGCCAGATGCCGCGCATGAACCGCTCCGTTGCCATCGCCTGCCTGCTGCTCGGGACCCTTGTCTCGAGTTGCGATTCCTCAACACCACCTGATTCGACTGCCCGGCAGCACCCGGTGGCCCGGGGGGCGTCCGCATCTGTCGTCAATCATGACTGGCAGTCGACGGCTGTGCCCTTTGCCCTGCGCCTGTCGGCTGCCGCCGAGGCGCGTGCGCGGCAGAGGGTCGTCTATGATGCTGCTTATGTACGCATCCCCTACCCCAATGGTGACGTCGCGCCAGACCGCGGCGTGTGCTCGGACGAGGTGGTGCGCGCCTACCGCCTGCTCGGCATCGACCTGCAGCGGCTTGTCCATGAAGACATGCGCCGGGCCTTCCATGAGTATCCCAAGCGTTGGGGCCTCGCGCGACCGGACCCCAATATCGACCATCGCCGTGTGCCGAACCTTGCAACGTTCTTTGCCAGGCATGGATCTTCACTGCCGGTGAGTTCGCGGGGGGCAGACTACAAGGCCGGCGATGTCGTCACATTTGCACTGGCGGATGGCCGGCCCCATATCGGAATCATCACGCAGCGCATGTCCGCGGACGGGGAGCGCCCGTTGGTCATGCACAACATCGGGTTCGGGCCGCAGATCGAGGACATGCTGTTCAGCCTGACAATAACCGGACGGTTCCGCTATGTGGGACCGTCTGGGCGAACGGGTTAGGCGCTCCGCGGGCCACCAGATAGCGGGTCGCCTCGGCCAGAGACCTCGCGTCTGCAAGGGCGTCGTGGACCCGGCCCTGGGCGGCTGCGCCCACGTGGGCCGCGAGTTCGCCGGAATGGACACCCGAAAGCGGTACGCCTACGCGCTCGAGCCAAATCCGCAGATTTGTGGCGGGTGGCTGGCGCCAGAGCCCGGGATCGCCAAGCAGCGCAGCATTCCGTGCGATAACAAGGTCGTCACGGCCATAGCAGAAACAGGGGTACGGGCCCGCGAACTGAAGAAAGCGGGCTACACCCTCGGCGAACGACACTCCTTCGCGGGCGACACGCTCGTTGCTTATGTGGGTCAGCTCCTCGAAATAGGCGGAAAGCACCGGGTTCCTGATGGGTCTGATTAGTACCGAGAGCGAGGCCCTTTCCTTCAATTCTTTCGTGTCGATCCTGACAGCCCCGATCTGGACGATTTCCTGATATTCGCCGGGGCCCTTCCAGCCGCGCGCCACCGAGCCCAGCCACGCCGTGAATTCGGTATCGAAAATGACGACTTGGTCCACGGCCCGCGCCCCTTGGGTCGAACCATCATCGATTTCGCATCTGCGAGAGGCAAGAACCGGCTTGAAAAACGGTAAAGCCTGCTTGCGCGACAAAGGCTTCTTGCGCCCGATGCAATCCGACATTAAGCGAGCACGCCGTAGCGTGGCGTGGATGGCGCGAGCCTCTTAGCCCGCATCCCGGTGCGCCTCCGGCCCTCTTGCATTGGTAGCCAATGAACGCTCAACGCTCCGACGACAAAGACCTCGCAGCCTTCACTACAGCCTTCTTCAAGGGGGCGGCACCCGAAGACATTGCCTCGTTCCCTGCTGCTGCGCAGGCGAGCATTGCGCGGTTCTTCCTTCAGTCTGCCCGCAGCCGGCGCACCGGCGAGAGCCTTGTTCGCGTTTACTCGCCTGATTGCGAGAAGGAAGGGTTCACCTTCCCTGTCACGATCATCGCGACGATCAATGACGACAAACCGTTCCTTGTGGGTTCGATCCTGAGCGAACTTGGCGAGCGCGGCGCGGGCGTCAAGGCCGTGTTCCATCCGATCTTTCGTGTGCGTCGTGCAGCCGGGACGTTCGAGCGCCTTGCTGACAGCAATGAGGACGGCGCCAACGAGAGCATGATCTGCGTCGTCATCCGCCGCGTGATTTCCGAGACGCAACTTTCGGCCCTGGAAACCGCGGTACGGAACGTGCTGCGGGATGTCAGCGTGGTTGTCTCGGACTGGCGCGCCATGATCGACCGGCTGGATGCGAGCATCGCCGAACTTGCAGCCACCCCGCCCCGCATCGCAAAGGCGGAGATCGATGAGTCCCTTGCCTTCCTGCAGTGGCTCAAGAGCAACCACTTCACCTTCTTGGGTGCGCGGGACTATGTGTTCGATGCATCAGGCGAAGGAACGCTGACGGCGATCGCGGAGAGCGGGCTTGGCCTGCTGCGAGATCCCGAGCGCAGGGTCATCCGGCGCGCCGGAAACAGCTCGCTGCTGACGCCCGAGGTGCGTGCGGCGCTTTCGCTGCCTTCTCCGCTGATCGTGACGAAGTCGATCGAGCGGTCGACCGTTCATCGCCGCGTGCCCGAGGACTATATCGGCATCAAGCGCTATGACGCGCAGGGTCGGCTGACGGGCGAGCGTCGCTTCATCGGCCTGTTCACCTTCTCGGCCTACAACGACAGCCCTC
>JBILGJ010000423.1:0-2607 GCA_044351125.1 Micropepsaceae bacterium | reverse complement strand
GCTGGACGAATACGTGGAGGCCTTCACCTTCACGCGGTTCGAGCCGGCCGGCATTGTCACCGGCAACGACTCGATCAAGAACGCGACCTCGGTGCTCGACTATATCTTCCGCGAGCTGGCCGTCTCCTATCTGGGCCGGCACGACCTCGCCCACGTGATCCCGGGCAGTGACGACTCCGAGATCGGCGGCGGTGATGGCGAAAGCAGGCGCCCCGCCTCCCCGAACGCACCCAGCGCCTCGAAGATCGTCTCGGCAGGCCTGGTGCGTGGCCAGATCCCGCAGCAACTGGTCGTCCTCGACGGTGGCCAGGCGCTGAAGGTGGAAGCCGCCCTGATGACGGCGACCAGCGAGATCGCCCTCGAGGCTACGCGCAACAACCCGGTGGCACACGCCATCGAGGTCGTCGAGCGCGAGGTCCAGATCTCGGCCTCATCGACCCGCGTCCGCAAGATCCAGGAAGCCCGCATCAAGGGCTACGAGGGTGATGCCTGCGGCAACTGCGGAAACTTCACGCTGGTGCGCAATGGCACCTGCCTCAAATGCGACAGCTGCGGCACCACGACGGGCTGCAGCTAGACGGGCATGACGACTTTCCGCGGGAGCCAACAAAAACAACAGGCTCCCGCGGCTGGTGGGACAGTCAGGACATCATGGGACAACAGAAATGATCATCTGCTCCAGACAGGAAGACAACGGATCGACCCGCGAGTTCCTCATAGACGAGGACGACGGCCGAGAGATCTGCGTGAAGACACACCTGAATGACGACAACGGATGGGCCGCTGCCGGCTTCATCACAAGGTCGCGGCATGGCATCGAAGTCGCCGTGATGAGCCCGCTTGAGCGCGGCCGCTTCGTCAAGCTGGATCGCACCTTCCGCAACGAGATCGCCGCCCTTCAGGCGCTTGCGGTCAGCTACCACCCGAACTGAGGCCGGGCGCCCGGTCTTTCAGACGCGCCAGAGCAGGTTGGCCGCTGCAAGCCGGGCAACCCGCCCGAGCGGGGATACCAGGCCTGTCACCAGCGGATCGCGTCCCGGCGTCATGACGGGGCGCGCCAGCGTCGCCAGCGCCAGCGCCGGCATGGCAGCGCGCGGGAACCGCGTGCGATTGACCTCTCCAAGCGCCGCACGAATGCGCAGCCTTATCACCCCGAAGGCAGCACCCAGCGCCTCTGCGCCACCACCGCCAAACACGTCATCTTCGTTCACCCCGCCTTCCAGCAGCGGGCTCAGAGGCAACCGCAGCCGCCGGTGTCGCCGCCAATGGTCGAACGAACGCAGTTGCAGCGCGGCACCCGCGGCCAGGCCCGCCGCGTCGCACGCAGCATCGGCCCGCTCCCCGGCGCCAAGCACGCGCGCCATGAGGCGCATCAGGCTGCCGCTTGTGTCCCGGCAATAGGCCTCGAATTGCGCCATGCCGGAAAAGGGCGTGGCCTCACAGTCAAGTCCGTGCGCATCGATCATGGCATCGAAGGCCGCGCGGGGAAGCTGATGCGCCCCAACGACCGGGCCAAGCCCCTGCACGACCGGCGACGCAACGGCGCGGCCCTCCCAGAGCGCCGCAACCTGCTCCCGCCACCAGGCATAGCGGATCTGGGCGATCATCGGCTCCTTGACCTGAACGGACACGCGCTCCAGTTCAACGGCAAAGCGCATGAGGGCCAGCACTTCGCTCCGATGTGCCGCTGGCACGAAGAACGACGCAACGTACAGGTCCGGATCCTGGATCTCGAGGTCTTCGCTCAGCGTCTCGTCCGACATGACGGCTCCGAAAAAAAGGGGCCGCGCCCGAAAGGGCACGACCCCCAAAGTAACGCAGGACGGGCCTAGCCGAGGTTCTGCATGCCCACCATGGCAAACAGCATGGGCACCGACAGCATGAAGTTCGTGCGCGAGAACAGCATGGCCGTGCGGCCATGGGCGGCGCGCTGGTCCTTGCTCAGGTCAGGGAACTTGTTGTCGATGTTCAGGGCCTTCTGCTGGTTGGGCCAGATCACGAACCAGACATTGAACCACATGATCGTGCCAAGCCACATGCCGATACCGATCAGCGTCGTCGAAGGCGTCGCAAAGCCGTCCGAAGCGCCCAGCGTGATTGCCCCGATCAGGTAATCGTTCAGCCACGCCAGGATGAGGCCCGTGGCGATCGTCACCATGGCCGCCCAACGGAAATACCAGAGCGCCTCGGGCGCGATGAACTTCGAGATTGCGGGCTTCTGCTCGTCCGGGATCTTCGGCATGGTCGGGATCTGCACGAAGTTGAAATAGTAGAGCAAGCCAATCCAGAGGATGCCGGCCAGCACATGCAGCCAGCGGAACACGAACTGCCAGAACAGGGTCCCCCCGAGGACCGCAGTGATCGAGTACTGTCCGACGATCAGGAAAATGAACAGCACCACGAAGGCCAGCACGAAGCCGGCGACGATCGTGTTGCGCAGATTGGTCAGCAAGTTGGCCACGGCAAAGAACTCCCCTAAATTTTGGGTCGGCGACAAGCGGCGTCGCCGCCCGACTCGATTGCGGCAAGTGAAACAATACACGCGGATGCCAAGTCAATCTTGGGGGCCGATATTAACCCCGACCCCACTAGGCCCATTGGCACGGT
>JBILGJ010000422.1:0-2608 GCA_044351125.1 Micropepsaceae bacterium | reverse complement strand
GACATCGTCGATCTTGCCGATCGCTTCGCCCACTTCGTCATGGGCGCACTCGGTGCAGAAGCCGTCGGCATTGCGTATCGGCGCCTCCTTCTCGAAATCAAAGCGCACCAGGCGTGTCTTGATGACGTTACGCATGTAGTCGGGCACGCGCCCAATGGCGCCGACCTTGCCGTCCGGGTTGACCAGCGCCACGTTGCCTTCGGTTGCACCGTAGAACTCGATCACCCACGGGATCGCGAAGCGGTTCTGGAACCCAGGCCAGATCTCGGGCCTCAGGCCGTTGCCCATGACGACGCGCAGCTGATGCTTCTGCTCGAGGGGATGGGGCGGCGAATTCAGGAGATAGCGGCAGAGTTCGCCTATGTACTGGAACTGGGTCGCCTTGTACTTCACGCAGTCGTCCCAGAACTGGGTCGCTGAAAACTTGCGCCTCAGGATGACAGACCCGCCGACCGTCAAGGTTGAACCGATGGCACAGACACCGCCAGCCGAGTGGTAGAGCGGCAGGACGACGTACATGCGGTCCTTTTCGGTCGAACGCATGGCAACCGCGAATGAATGCATCATGGTCTGGATGCGCTGGTGGCTCATGTTCGCGGCCTTGGGCAGGCCCGTCGTACCGGACGTGTAGATGTAGAAACACTTGTCGCGTGCGGTCATGCCCTTGCGGATGTCGGGGGCGAGCGCCGTCACGGGTTGGCGCGCCAGGACTTCGTCGAGGTCGTTGGAACCCTGCACCTTGCCGCCGGTGGCCCAGACCGTGGGCCGCTCGGACATGTCATCCAGCGCAGAGGCGTAATTGTCGGCGAGTTCGGCCCCGAGAACCACGTGGTTGGCGCCAGAGATTGCAATGCTGTGGGCAAGCGACCGCTCGCGCAGGTTCGTGTTGATCAGCGCGACGGCCACACCGAGCTTGATCAGTCCGCCCCAGGCGAAAATGTATTCGGGGCGGTTCTCCATCAGGAGGGCAACCACGTCGCCGCGCTTCAGGCCCAGGGACTTCGCCCAGTGCGCATAGCGGCGCGAGTGCTCCTCAAGTTCGCGATAGGTGTAGCTGCGACCCTCGAACACGATGGCGACATTGTCGGGGCGCGTCCTGGCCCAATGCTCAAGAATGTCGGCGACCGTGTGGGGCGCATCAGGCTTGATCTTGCCGATCAGGCGCAAGAGCCTGACCATGTTCGAGACAAGGCGCGCCTCGCGCGAAATCCTTCCAAGCAATCCTGACAATGGAACCGTCCTGCCCTTGCGAAAAGAGTTGTGCTCTAGGGCTTGCGACTTACGTGTACGCGGATCGACTGGTCAAGGCATGTTGATAGAAACATCATAATTTGCATGAACCAGACGTGGAAAGGGCCCGCCAGCGCATTGAGCGCCGCGGGCCCCTTTCTTGCCTGCCCCTGCCCGTTGAACGGGATTACAGGGGTGGGCGTTCAGGTCTAGCCGATCGTCATGACCATGAAGCCGATGATGGAGGTCATGGCGAGGGCCGAGAGTTGAATGATGAAGGTGAGAGCGGTCATTTGTTTTTCTTTCCTTTGGTCTGGTGAGCGGGCTTAATTCACGGACAGGGCGGGAGCGGCCAGGGTCCACATCACGAGAAGCGTCGCCACGAGGGCGGAAAACTCGATCATGAGTGTCATGGTCTTCATGGCTTGGTCTCCTTCTGTCGGCCCCGCCTGAGATGTGTGGGGCAACGTGTCTTGCTGCTCAGGTAGTCCATATGTCGTTCACCAAGCCCGACAAACAACTGCGCAGGACGCATGCCTGACCTGCGGTCGCCGCATGTCACATTTCCGCCTCAAAAATCTTCAGTGAATTCAGCCACTTGCTGGAGCTTCACGTCCTGGTGATGGCGCATCACGAATTGTTCATGGGTCACACGATCGTGAGGTGGCGTGCGCGGCTGGCTGTCCACATTTTTAAGCAAATTTTCGCCTGCACCTGAACGCCGGAAGAATGTGTTTGTGCGATGCTCCCGTCCCGTCGGCACTTTGTGACGACGTCATGACCGAATAAGGAGCCTCGCCGTGAAACGCCTTGTTGCCCTTGCCGCGCTTGCGCTCACCCTGGCTGGCTGTGCCAGCAGCTTCCGGGACCCGGGGCCATCGGCGTTGCGCCCTTCGGGCGTGTTCCCGCAAGTGGTGAAGCCCGGCGAGCCCTTGCAATGCGTCGCCTTCGCTCGTGCGGAGTCCGGGGTGTCGATATGGGGTGACGCATGGAACTGGTGGGACAAGGCGGCTGGCCGCTATGGCCGCTCTGCCGAGCCCGAACATGGGGCGGTACTGGTTCTCAAGGGCTTTGGGGACAATGGCCGCGGGCACGTGGCCGTCGTGCGTCGGATCCTTTCCGACCGGGAGATCGTGGTGGACCATGCGAACTGGCTCAATGGTGGTGAAATCAGCCTGGACAGCCCGGTGATGGACGTGTCGGAGGACAATGACTGGTCACGCGTGCGGGTCTGGTTCACGCCGGGGCGCCATTATGGCGGGCGGGTCTACGACGTCGAAGGCTTCATCCTGTCCGAGCGTTAGATTTCCTACCGACCGGTTTCCAATCCAGAACACGATTTGTGCGCCTGCGACAATGGCTGCTTGAAAGCGGGTCT
>JBILGJ010000421.1:0-2619 GCA_044351125.1 Micropepsaceae bacterium | reverse complement strand
GATCGCCCGCCCCTCGAAGCCCTCGTTGCTGCGGTCCCTGATCGCAACGATGCAACGCAGCGCCTCGGCAGAAGACGGAAAGGCCAGCATGTAGCCGTCACCTTGTGACTTCACGACATAGCCCCGCAAGGAGGCAGCCGCCTCGCGCACGATCCGGTCATGCCAGGCAAGCAGGTTCAGGAACATGGCATCGCCCAGCCGCTCCATCATCGCCGATGACGCCTCGATGTCAGTGAAGGCAATCGTGACCGTCCCGTCCGGCGCCGACGCTGGCCGGAGATCCGGAAGCTCCGCCTCGATGCTCTGCTCCAGAAGGTCAAGGCTCGTGGTCAGGTGAACGCCCAGCGCGTCCATGTTGGGATTGCCAATTGACGTATGCCAGTGCAGCACCCGCCACTGCCCCCGCTCGATGCCCAGCACGAAACTCATCCGGCTCTTCACCTGCACGCCCGAACTCAGCGTGAGGACCGGATCGTCGGCCACCCAGCCAAACGACCCCATCGCCTGGGTGACAAGCCGCCCGGGCGTTATCACAAGGCCCGACAGCTCCTTGACCTGCTGGCCAAGAAGATCCAGCGTCTGCGGCCCCACCCACCATTCGTCGGGATCGGTGCCGATGATCACGACATTGGGCGATTCCGTGGTCATGCCACGCATGGAGTCCGCATCTCCCGCCTCGAAGAACCGATAGAGGCGCAGGATGAAGGCGCGCAGCTCCTCGCTGGCAACCGCTTCGACCATGATTCGGCCTAGGCCATCTGGTAGCGCACGGGCAGCGTCTTGAGCCCGCTGACGAAATTCGCCAGCGTGTTCTTTGGCGTCCCGTTCAGTTCGATCGACTTGAGCCGCGGCAGCAGCTCGTTGTAGAGCGCCTTGATCTCCATGCGCGCCAGATGCATGCCGAGGCACAGGTGCACGCCATAGCCGAAGGCCACATGGCGCGTCACGTTGCGGTCGACCTTGAAGCGGAACGGATCCTCGAACACCTCTTCATCCCGGTTGCCCGACCAGTAGAACAGGCACAGTCCGTCGCCCTCGCGGACCTTCTTGCCCCGCAGCGTATAGTCCTGCACCGCCGTGCGCATGAAGTGCTTCACCGGCGTGACCCAGCGGATCGACTCCTCGACGAAGTTCGGCACAAGGCTCATGTCAGCGCGCAGCTTCGCCATCTCTGCCGGGTTCTTCATCAGCTGCAGAAGCCCGCCCGCAACGGTGGAACTCGTCGTGTCATGCCCGGCGGTCGCCACGATGATGTAATAGCTCATCGCCTCGCGGTCCCCGATCGGCTGCCCGTCGATCATGCCGTTCGCGATGATCGAGGCGACGTCGTCCTTGGGATTCTTCCGGCGATCGGCGGTGATCGCGCCGAAATACTCGAACAGTTTCACCGCCGTCTGCATCAGGTCGACCGACTGCCCCGCCGCACTGAACGCACCCGTATCGGCCTTGTGATCCGCCTGCGCCGTCACGTCCGGATCGCCGGGCCCGAAGATCTCCTGCGTCATCTTCAGCATGAAGGGCTCGTCCTCGGGCGGCACGCCCAGGAGCATCATGATGACCCGCAGCGGATACCAGAGCGCCACCTCCTTCACGAAGTCGCACTCGCTGCCTAGCGCCGCCATGCGGTCGACATGGTCCTTGGCGATCTGCGCGATGCGCGCCTCGAGCTTCTTCAGGTTCGGCGGCATGAACCACGACTGCGTCAGCCCGCGCAGCTTCATGTGGATCGGATCGTCGAGATCGACCAGCGTGCGGAACAGATGCGTGTCCCCCGTCACCGACTTGACCCACGCCTCGCCCTGCACCGGCGACAGATAGGTCCTGAGGCGGTTCACGAAGATCGGGTGGTTCTTCTCGACCTCGAGGATGTCGGCATGCTTGGTCACCGACCAGAATGGCCTGAAATGATCAGGCTGCGTCCAGAAAAGCGGATCCTCCCGCCGCAGCTGCGCGAACACGTCATGGATTGTCTCATCCTGGACGAGCGCCGGATTCACGATCCGGTTGTCGAGCGTATCGAGCTTGTACCCGGGGAAGCTTTCGGCGGTTGCAGTGCTCATGAGAGGCCTCGTTGGCTGGAATGCGGCATCATCGGTCCGGACCAGACCCGATTGCAACAACCGATTGGAGAGCCCGGCCGACCACCGGCGCCGCAGGGTTTGTATTGTCTGCAGGCCTCCACCTCGCATAGCCTGCGCCCCATCGACCAAAGGCGACCAAGGGGACATCCGGGCCATGAGCAAGACCCTCCAGACACTCGACTTCGACAGCTCGCGCCCCCCCTCCCCCTTCATGAACGAGAGCCACCACGCCTGGCGGCGCGAACTGCGCAAGTTCGTCGACCGCGAGATCATGCCCTTCGTTGACGAGTGGGAAGAAAAGGGCGAATTCCCCCTCGACCTCTATCGCAAGGCCGCCGACTTCGGCCTCCTGCGCATGGGTTACCCTGAGGCCTATGGCGGCATCTCCGAGGGCCTCGACCGCTATCACTCCATTGTCACGGCAGAAGAGATGGCGCGCATCGGCGCCGGCGGCATCAACGCAAGCCTTCTGGTCCACGGCATCGGCCTGCCGCCCATCATGGCAATCGGCTCGCCCGAGATGAAGCAATTCGTGGCA
>JBILGJ010000420.1:0-2621 GCA_044351125.1 Micropepsaceae bacterium | reverse complement strand
CTCGAAGAACGCGCGCGCCCGCTCGGTGCAGCTGCCCGCCTGGAACGAGGCGCTGGGCCTGCCGCGCCCCTGGGACCAGCAATGGTCGCTGCGCGCCCAGCAGATCCTGGCGCTCGAAACCGATCTTCTGGAATATGGTGACCTGTTTGACGGCTCGCCCGTCATCCGCGCCAAGGTGGATGAGCTGAAGCGCGAGGCCCTGGCCGAGCTCGAGCGCATCGCCGGCATGGGCGGCGCGATCGCAGCCGTCGAGACGGGCTATATCAAGGAGCGTCTTGTTGAAGCGAACGCCGCGCGCGTGTCGGCCATCGAAACGGGTGAGCAGACAGTCGTGGGCGTCAACGCCTATCGCGAGGGTGCTGACCCCGCCCTGTCCGGCGGCTCATCGGCAGTTGTCACCGTCGATGCATCTGCCGAACGAGGCCAGATAGAGCGTCTCAACGCTTGGCGCGCCGCGCGCGATGCGAAGGCCGTGACCTCAAGTCTCGAGGCCTTGCGCCAGGCAGCCGTCGACGGCCGCAACATCATGGAGCCCTCGATCGCCTGCGCGAAGGCCGGCGTGACGACGGGCGAGTGGGCCGGCACACTGCGCAAGGCTTTTGGTGAATTCCGCGCCCCCACCGGCGTCGCGGCCACCCCGCGCATGTCGAACGACGAGGCGATCGGCGCCCTGCGCCAGCGCGCCAAGGCCATCGGCGCGAAACTGGGCCGCGCGCCCGCGCTGCTCGTCGCCAAGCCCGGCCTCGACGGCCACTCGAACGGTGCCGAGCAGATCGCTTTCCGCGCCCGCGATTGTGGCTTTGCAGTGGAATATGATGGCATTCGCCTGACCCCCGCCGAGATCGCCGCCGCCGCAAAGGCGAAGAAGCCGCATGTCATCGGCCTGTCGATCCTCTCGGGCAGCCACAAGGAACTCGTCGCCGAAGTGATGCGCGAGCTGAAGGCCGCGGGTCTGTCGACGACACCTGTCATCGTCGGCGGCATCGTGCCGCCCGAGGACGAGGCCGACCTCAAGGCCCTCGGCGTCACGCGCATCTACACGCCCAAGGACTTTGACCTCAACGCCATCATGGGTGATATGCTCGACATCGCCGATCGGGCCTGACATCCATCTCTCGTCGGCGAGGGGAGTTCCCATGGCCGTCGACGCCCGCACGCCTGTCCGCAGTTTCGAGAACAATTCCGACAGCATCGTCACCGCGGCCAACGGCGCCCGCGGCCACAGGCTTCATGTCGAACACCGCGCGCGGCTCGAGCGCAGGCTCTATGCCCCAAGGCCCGGCGTCTGGTGCCTCGTCGGCAATGGGCTGTCGAACCAGACCTTCATCGAAGGCCCCGAGGGATTGATCGCCATCGACACGGGCGAGTGCGTCGAGGAAATGCGCGCCGCGCTGAAGGAACTGCGCGCGGTCACGCACAAGCCGATCGTCGCCGTCATGTATACCCACTTCCACTACGTGGCCGGAACGCGAGCGATCTTCGAGGAAGCGGGCCACCCGCTCCCCGTCTACGCCCACGAGGGCATCGTGGCCAACCGTGCACGCGTCGCCGACGAAATTGCGCCCTTCTACGGCCGAGGCCTCGTCGAGCAGTTCGGCATGAACCTGCCCGCCGACGGGCCAGACGCACTCGTGAATGTTGGCCTGGGGCTCGCCTTCCGTTTCCCCGAGCACGCACCCTTTTCGCCAGGCTTCGAGCCCCCCACGGTCACGACCGCAACGGCCACACGCTGGCAGGTCGCCGGCCTTGAGGTCCACGTGACGCCGGCCCCGTCGGATGCGACGGACTCCGTGACCTTCTGGTTCCCCGCGCTCGGCGTGGCCGTGCAGAACATCCTCTGGCCCGCGCTCTTCAATGTGTTCGCCATCCGCGGCGAGGAATACCGCGACCCGCGCATCCTGCTCGCAGGCCTCGACCACCTCGAAAGCCTTGGCGCCGATCATCTGCTTTGCGCGCACGGCCCGCCACTGGAAGGCCGCGAGGCAATCGCCACGCGCGCGCGCCGCTATCGCGACTCGATCCAGTTCCTCTGGGACCAGACCGTGCGCGGCATGAACAAGGGCTGGACCGCCGACGAGATCGCCGCGCGCGTGAAATTGCCCGCACTCTACGACGAGGACTGGCTCACGACCGAACGATACGGCGTGGCCGAACATCACGTGCGCCAGATCCACAACGGCCTGAAGGGCTGGTTCGACGGCGACCCGGCGAAGCTGTTCCCGCTGCCGCCGGTCGAGCGCGCCCGTCGTCTCATCAAGGGCTTCGGCGGCCACGCGAATGTCCGGCGCGAGGCCGACGAGGCATTGGCCGCGGGCGATCTGCGCTGGGCGACGGAGCTTGGTGCCTGGCTGGTCCGCGACCCCGACCCTGACGCGGCCAGCGCGCGCGCCGACCGCAGCCGCCTTGCCGACAGCCTGCGCCGCATCGGCCAGGGTTCGCCCGCCGCCAACATCCGCTGCTGGACGCTGACACAGGCGCGCGACCTCGAAGGGACGGGACCCATGGACCGCTTCCGCGGCCATCGCTTCCGCCGCCCGGCCGTGATCGCCGACCCCTGCGCGGCAGTGCACACGCTGCGTGTTCTCCTCGACCCTGTCCGCGCCGAGGGCGTCGACCACCAC
>JBILGJ010000419.1:0-2634 GCA_044351125.1 Micropepsaceae bacterium | reverse complement strand
AATCGCGAGCCGACGCTGCAAATTACACCCGGGCATTCTGTATCTTTGAAGACTTTTCGCGCGCTACTCGTCGAGCTCGATTGCGAAAAGACGACGGTGTTCCTGCAGTGCGAAACGATCCGTCATCCCCGCAATATAGTCCGATACCACGCGCGCCGTGCGAACGGATCTGGGGACATCGCAGAGTTGTGCCCAAGAGGTGGGAAGCACATCTGGCTCTTCCAGAAACAGTGCGAAGAGATCAGCAATCACCCTCTTCGCCTTCGACATCACGCGATTGACCTTATAGTGCCGATACATGTGCGAGTAGAGAAACGTCCTCAGCGCCTTGTCGTGCGCGGTCATGCTCTGGGAAAACGCAACGACCGGCTGGCCGCACATTCTCACATCCTCTGCGCACCGTAATTTCAATTCGGCAACGCGCCGTCGCGTCTCTGTGATGGCATCATCAACCATCGCCGTGATCAAACGTCGCACGCACTCATGCACCAGCCGCGACCGCTCGATCGCCGGATAGGCATGCATCACCTGCGAGAAGATCGGCCCCACCAGCGGCAGCGGCAACAGGTCATCGACCGAGAACAGCCCGGCCCGGAGCCCATCGTCGATATCGTGGTTGTTGTAGGCGATGTCATCCGAGAGCGCGGCAACCTGCGCCTCAAGGCTCGCGAACGTGTCCAGCCGCAGGTCAAGCCCGGCATTGAACTCGATGATCGCCTCGGGCAAGGGCTTGCCCCGCGACTGCGGCCCGATCAGCGGACCGTTATGCTTCACGATGCCTTCGAGCGCTTCCCACGTCAGGTTGAGCCCGTCGAACGTGGCATAGCGCTCCTCCAGCTTCGTCACGAGCTTCAGCGAGTGGGCGTTGTGGTCGAACCCGCCATAGGGTGCCATGGCCGCCGCCAGCGCGTCCTCGCCGGCATGCCCGAAGGGCGCGTGCCCCAGGTCATGCGCCAGCGCCAGCGCCTCGGCCAGGTCCTCGTCGACGCGCAGCACGCGGCTGATCGATCGCGCGATCTGCGCCACCTCCAGCGAGTGCGTCAGCCGTGTCCTGTAATAGTCACCCTCGTGATAGACGAAGACCTGCGTCTTGTGCTTCAGCCGCCGGAAAGCGCCCGAGTGGATGATCCGGTCCCGGTCGCGCATATAGGGCGTGCGGGTGGCGCTCTCCGGCTCGGGCCATTGCCGCCCCCGGCTCTCGGAGGCCCGCGACGCCAGCTGCGCCAGGTCCTGTCCGGCAGAAAATCCGCTCAAGCCAAAGCCTCCTTGCCCCGAAACGCAGCGAACGGGCCATAACGGCATTTGACTATCGCCGCCCGGCCCCTAAATAAGAGGATACATCAATTGTCCCTCTGTCGAGAGCGATTAACCAAGCCTCATGAACACCCCATCCGTCACCGTGTCCGACAAGGCCGCCAGCCGCATCGCCCACCTGACCGCGGCCGAAGGCCCCAAGATGATGTTCCGCATCGCCGTCAATGGCGGCGGCTGCTCGGGCTACCAGTACGACTTCACCTTCGACGACACCCGTACCGGTGACGACATCCTCATCGAGAAGGACGGCGCCCGGGTCCTCGTCGACCAGGTCTCGCTCGAACTGCTCGGCGGCTCCGTGGTCGATTTCGTGGATGGCCTCATCGGATCGCACTTCGAGATCCGCAACCCCAACGCCAAATCCTCCTGCGGCTGCGGCACCAGCTTTTCGGTCTGACGTCAGGCCTCTGGCCTTGACGCCCCGTCCGGCGTTAAATGCCGGCCATGAAAATCGCGACCTTCAACGTCAATTCCGTCAAGGCAAGGCTCGAAGCTGTCACGGGCTGGCTGCGCACCACCAGCCCTGACGTGGCCTGCCTCCAGGAACTCAAGTGCGAGGCCAAGGCCTTCCCGGCCGAAGCCTTCGAGAGCCTCGGCTATACCTGCGCCGTGCTGGGGCAGAAAACCTATAACGGTGTCGCCCTGCTTTCGAAGCACGGCATCGACGACGTGACCAGCGGCCTGCCCGGTGACGACGCCGATGAACAGGCCCGCTACATCGAAGGCACCATCGTGACGAAGGCCGGCGCTGTGCGCGTGGCCTCGATCTACGCCCCCAACGGCAATCCCGTCGACAGCGACAAGTACCCCTACAAGCTCGCCTGGATGGACCGCCTCGTCGCGCACGCCAAGCGCCTGCTCAAGGACGAGGAACCGCTTGTGCTCGCCGGCGACTACAACATCATCCCGACACAGGACGACGTCTGGGACCCCGTGGCCTGGCAGGACGACGCGCTGTTCAAGCTGGAGTCCCGCCGCAAGCTGCGCGAACTCGTGAACCTCGGCTTCACCGACGCCTTCCGCGCCTGCAACGCCAAGCCCCACCAATACACCTTCTGGGACTACCAGGCCGGCGCCTGGTCCAAGGACCACGGCATCCGCATCGACCACCTCCTCCTCTCGCCCCAGGCCGCCGACCGCCTCAAGGCCGCCGGCATCGACCGCAAACTCCGGGGACAGGACAAACCATCCGACCATGTGCCGGTGTGGTGCGAGTTGAGGCTGTAACCCACGCAGGCACCAGTTCTCCAAAATGGCACCGTCATGGTCCGCGCAGGCGGATCAACCACGAACTTTGCAAAAAACCGGACCACCCACGTG
>JBILGJ010000418.1:0-2638 GCA_044351125.1 Micropepsaceae bacterium | reverse complement strand
GTCCCGGATCGCCCATTCTCGAGGCGGCTCGTGGTGGCGGCTTGCTCATCGGATCGACCTTGCTGCGAGGCGCATGGCAGTTGAAAAGAGGATCACGAGGATTGCCACGCCAGCCATGGCCGAGAGGGCAAGCGCTGCGCCAAGCGGCCAGTTGCCGATCTTCAGGAACTGGACCTGGATGATATTGGCAATCATCTGGCCGCTGGGACCGCCGACCATTGCGGGTGTCACGTAATCGCCGGTCGTCGGCACGAAGATCAGGACGGCGGCGCCGATGACGCCGGGCATCGATAGCGGGAACGTGACACGCCAGAAGCGGGACCAGGCGCCGTCGCCGAGGTCCGCCGCCGCCTCGAGCAGCGTGCGGTCGATCTTTTCCAGCGAGACGTAGATGGGGAGGATGGCGAAGGCTGCGTAGGCATGCGCCAGCGTGATGATCACGGCTGTCTGGTTGTAGAGCAGGAACTCCAGCGGTTCCTGGATCACGCCCAGGCTTGTGAGCCCCGAATTGATAACGCCGTTGTAGCCAAGGATGACCTTCCACGAGAAGACGCGCAGCAGATAGCTTGTCCAGAAGGGGATCGTCAGCAGGATCAGCCAGACGAACTTGTACTTCTTGACGCCAAAGGCCACGTAGTAGGCCATGGGATAGGCGAGGCCCACGGTCACAAGCGTGACCAGGCTCGATGTCTGGATCGATCGCCAGAAAATGTCGATGTAGCTCTGGCGTTCGGCGACTTCGCGGTAGCGGTCGAATGTCGGGCTCTGGTCGATGACCAGGCCAACCTGCGTCCAGAAGGAATAGAGCACGAGCAGGATCAGCGGGGCTGCCAGGAGCAGTCCCATGGTGATCATCACCGGCGAAAGGAGCGCGTAGCCCTTGGCTGCGTCCGAGCGGAGGTAGAAGGCCCTCAGGCGCTGGAACAGGCCCGGTGCGGCGTCATTGGTGGCTGTCGCTGCTTGCAAGGCCTGCCCCGTCTGGCTTGCTGTGAAGGACTGCTTTCCAGCATCTTCAGGCAAAGATTACGGGGCTGCAACCCTTCTGGCCTGCAATGGTTTAGGGGGCGTGGCATTTCGGCCGCTTTTTGCGGTTCTGCGGCTGGCCGGACATGCCGCGCAGGGCTGGGGGCGGGGCGCGGGCCAGTGCCTGGCTGCGCGCCCCGTCGTTTCAGGCGCGAGCGAGTCGCTCGATCCAGGCGGGCAGGGCAAAGGCCGCGCGGTGCATGGCGGGCGTGTAGTAATCGGTCGCGATGCGGGAAGCGGCGAACGCGGTCTCCAGGCCTTGCCATCGGGAGGGATCACCCAGCACGGCGTCGTTCGACACCCAGGTCAGGGCCATGAAGCCGCCGATGTAACTGGGCACGACTGCAAGGTAAACGCCGCTGTAGCGGAATGTCTTCTTCATCTGGCGCAGCGTGTCGGTCAGCTCCTCGGGCTGGAAGAACGGAACGCCGTTCTGGAACACGGCGAAGCCGCCGGGCGCCAGCGCGTCGCGCACGCGCTCGTAGAAGGTGTCGCCAAACAGGACCTCGGCCGGGCCGACCGGATCCGGGCGGTCGGCGATGATGAGGTCAAAGCGGTGGCGGTTCGCCTTGTCGGCGAGGAACACGAAGGCGTCCTCGATCTGGACCTTCAGGCGCGGGTCGGCGAAGGCGCTCGCGTTGACTTCGCCAAGATGGCGCCGCGACAAATCGACCACACGCTCGTCAATCTCGACATTGAAAACGGTCTGGACCCCGCGGTGCTTGAGCGCTTCCTCGGCGATTGCCATGTCGCCGCCGCCGGCGATCATGACTTCCTTCACGTTGCCATGCTCGAGCATCGGCAAATGCGTCAGCATCTCCGAGTAACCACATTCATCGCGCGTCGTGAGCTGCACGATGTCGTCGAGCACCAGCACGCGACCGTTGCGCGCGGAGTCGAAGATCCGGATGTGCTGGAATTGGCTCTTTTCCTCGACAATCGGAGCTCCCGAGAGCTCGATCGTCTGGGAGAATCCCGGGTGAAGTTTCTCCAGAAACGTGTTTGTCATCGCGTCGTCTCCTGCGTGGAATCCGGCATGCCGGCGAAGTGGGCGGACGTTTGTCCCGTGCAGCAATTCAGCAGCCAAGCTGCGTTTGGCGCGACCGTATAGGTCTTAAGGACCACGTGGTGCAATGTCATATTTCCGCCGCGACTGCTCCGCTGGCACGGCATCGAGAAAAATTTTTCCCCGCGGGACCAAAAAAACTTGCATGGGGGGCGCGCATACATATATTTCGCCGCTCCGCAGTTCTGGTGTGGTCCACCGTGAGGCGGCTGAGCGGCGCGAGACCCGCGCTAACTTGGTTCACTTTGGATCAACAACTGTTCTCTTGTTGGGATGGGTCACATGGCTCTTTCTGCACGCAAAAGAACGGCTGTCGAAGTAACGCAGTTCACTCAGAACCGCGCCAGAACGAAGTCCGTTCCGGTTCCAGTTCCAAATCCCGTTGTGGAAGCGGACGAAGAACGCAAAGACTATTTCATTACCCGCAACGGCGTGACGTTCGCGGGCAGCCACCTTCACATTGACCTTTGGGATGCCGAGGGCCTGGACGACGAAGCCAGGATCGAGCAGGCCATCAAAGACAGCGTGACGGCTGCCGGTGCGACGTTG
>JBILGJ010000416.1:0-2660 GCA_044351125.1 Micropepsaceae bacterium | reverse complement strand
CTCGCCGCATCGGCAACGCGCCTGGTGGCACGTACGCCAATCAGCGAAAAGCCCGAAGTGGGAGAAACGGTCACCCTGTCCCTTGATCCACGGATGACCTTCGTCTTCCCGTCCGCGGGCTGAGCCTATTTCCAGCCCACCTCATCCATGATCCGGGCGGCTGCGGCGCTGTTCCTGGCATAGGAATCTGCGTTGATCTCATCCTGGCGGAAAGTGCCCAGCGCGCCCAGCACGGGATGCGGCGCAACCTTGGGATTGGCCGGATACTCCATGCTGCCGTCGGCAAGCAGGCGCTGGGCCTCGGGTTCCAGGAGGAACGCAATCAGCCTGAGCCCGTTTTCCCGATGGGGCGCGGTCTTGAGCAGCGCAGCCCCTGACACGTTCACGTGGGTTCCGCGGTCACCCTGGTTGGGAAAGACAACGCCCAGGCGCTGCGTAACGGCACGATCCTCCGGTTTCGCCGACGAAGCCAGTCGCGCAAAGTAGTATGAGTTCGAGATCGCAACATCGCCGACGCCAGCGGCAACGGCCTTGATCTGGTCGGTGTCGCCACCCTGCGGAGGTCGCGCCAGGTTGGCCACGATCCCGCGGGCCCACGTCCGCGTTGCATCGGCGCCGCGCGCCGCGATCACAGAGCCCACAAGGCTCAGATTGTAGATGTTCGTTCCGCTCCGCGTGACAAGTCGCCCCTTGAGCCTGGGTTCGGCGAGCGATTCATAGGTCCCAATGTCTGACGGATTGATCCTGTCCTTGTGGTAGACAAGCACCCGCGCGCGCATCGCAACGCCATACCAGTAGCCTTCCGGGTGCCGCAGATGCGCCGGCACGATCGCATCGAGGGTGGGGTTGCGTACCGGTTGCAGCAGACCGGCCTCGACGGCACTGGCAAGCCGCCCCGCATCGACCGTGATCAGAACGTCCGCCGGCGAACCGGCCCCCTCGCTCTTCAGGCGCTGCACGAGTTGGTCGTGCTCGGCCTCGACGACATTCACCCTGATGCCGGTGCGCTTGGTGAAAGCCTCCCAGATCGCCCGGTCGCTGCTGTAATGGCGGGCGCTGTAGACATTTACCTCCGCAGCCTGCGCAGGCAGGCCCGCGGCAAGCACGGCAAGGACGAGCAAGAAAGAGCGGAACATCGGACACAACCTAATTAAGAATGAAACGCAATAGCAGGAGCAATAAGCCCTCAGCCCCCCGGATGCAAGCGCGCGATTGACAAGGGGCAGGGCGCCCCACATGCATCCGGCAACGGCAAGGCGGAAAAATCATGACCAACGAGATGGATTTCACAGGCAAGCGCGTGCTGGTGGTGGGAGGATCGAGCGGCATCGGCAATGGCATTGCCCATGCGTTCCGCCGTCGCGGCGCACGCGTGCACGTGTGGGGCACCCGCCAGACGGCGGCCGATTATGCCGGCAACGAGGGCTCGGATCTCCAGGGCCTCGGTTACGACGGCGTCGATGTTGGCGATCCGCAGATGATCGACGAAGCGCCGCACCCCTTTGACGGCCTCGATGTTCTTGTCCTGTGCCAGGGGACGGTCGTCTATCGCCGCGGTGAATTCGAGCGCAACGGCTGGGACACGGTGATGGCCGTGAACCTCGACAGCGTCATGGATTGCGCCCGCAAGTTCCGCAGCGCGCTCTCCGCGACCCGGGGCTCGATCATCATCGTAAGCTCGATTGCAGGCTTCAAGGCGAACATCGGCAATCCCGCCTACGCGGCATCCAAGGCGGGCGCCATCAGCCTGACGAAGACCTTGGGGCAGGCCTGGGCGCGCGACGGCATTCGCGTCAACGGTCTGGCGCCCGGTCTGGTCGATACCAAGCTCACCAAGGTCACAACGGAAAATCCCGAGCGCCGCGCTGGCGCGCTTGCATCCATACCTCAGGGCCGCCTGGGCACGCCCGAAGACATGGCCGGAGCGGCACTCTTCCTCGCCTCTCCTCTGGCCGCCTACGTGACGGGCCACACGCTGGTCGTTGACGGCGGCTTGTCTCTGTAACCGCAGGATTGCAGCTCCCCCCGCTGACGCCGCTCACGCAATGACCAGCATCGACACCGTCCTCACCTCCACCGCCGTCGTCGCCCTCGCAGAGATCGGTGACAAGACGCAGCTTCTCGCGATCCTGCTTGCCACCCGCTTCGGCAAGCCCATTCCGATCGTCGCCGGCATCTTTGCCGCAACCATGGCAAACCACTTCCTCGCCGCGCTGGTTGGCGCGCAGGCCGCAGCCTGGCTCGACAGCCAGTGGTTCCGCATCGCCATCGGCATATCCTTCATCGCCATGGCAGCCTGGACCCTCGTGCCCGACAGCATCGACGATGGCGAGGGCACCGGGGCCACCGGTGGCTACGGAGCCTTTCTGACCACCACGATCGCCTTTTTCGTCGTCGAGATGGGCGACAAGACGCAGGTCGCCACCATCGCCCTCGGCAGCCAGTTCAGGGATGCGTTGCTCGTCACCCTCGCAACCACGCTGGGAATGATGATTGCCAATGTGCCTGCCGTCTATCTCGGTCAGGAACTTCTTAAGCGCATTCCCCTCGCAACCGTCCGCCGCGTTGCCGCCGGCCTGTTCCTTCTGATTGGCATTCTCGTGCTGGTGCAGGTTCTGGCCTGATAGTGTAGCCAGTCGGTTCTGCCGACATCAAAATGC
>JBILGJ010000415.1:0-2662 GCA_044351125.1 Micropepsaceae bacterium | reverse complement strand
TCTGGTGGGACTGACCCCGTGACGGCCACGCTTCCCGTATCAATTCGCCGCGCCCGCCCGGACGAGAGGCGCGCTCTGGAAGATCTTCAGCACCGCTCATCCCTCGCAAACCCCGGAGACCGCGCATTCCTGCTTGCGAATCCCGACATCAGCCAGATCCCTCCAGAACAGATCGAGCAGGGTCTTGTGTTCATCGCTGAATCGGACGGCATGGTTGTGGGCCTCATCGCCTTGAACAGACACGATGCCCCCGACATGGAGCTTGAAGGCCTCTTCGTGGAACCCTCCTGCTGGCGCCAGGGCATAGGAGGAAAACTCGTCAGTCACGCCGTCGATCTGTGCCGCGCACGTGGCGCAAGGAAGATCGTGCTCTTCGCCAACACCCACGCCGTCGAATTCTACCGCGCAATGGACTTCGAGCAGACCGGCGTCATCGCGGTCGACCACAACAAAGCGGTTGTGATGGTGCGGAAGCTTTAGGCCGTCTGCGTCCCGCCCCCTCTCAGAAGTCGCTCCATCGCGCGGACGCACCCATCCATCGTGACGCCCACCTCGCCGCGCGCCAGCGCAAACGCGCTCTCGTTGATCGCCCCGAGCAGCAGGATGGCCAGGGGCTTTGCCGGCTGCAGCGGGATCTCACCCAGCGCGACCATGCCCTCGACCGCTTGCGTGATGTTGGCAGGCCCGCGAAGGAAGTCGCGCCCTTTCTGGAACCGGCTCCCGAGCACAACGGGCGACTCGATGAGCACGATGCGGTGATAGTCCGCATGCTGCGCGAACTCGAGGAACGCCCGATATCCCTCCAGGAACCCCTTCACGCCCGCCGCCTCCTGCGCGCGGGCCCGCGCGAACGCATTCATTTCGGCATCGAGCTCGTCGAAGACCGCCCCGAACAGCTCGACCTTGCCGCGGAAGTGATGGAACAGCGCCCCCACCGTCACACCCGCGCGCGACGCAACCTCGGCCGTGGTCGTGGCCGCAAACCCGTGCTGCGCAAACAGCGCCCGCGCTGCCTCCACGATGTCGGCTCGGGTCTGCGCGGCGGCTTCGGCGGTGCGACGGGCCAAGGTGGCATCTCCGGGGTTCGAACGGCCAAGCCTGCATTTGACAGGCAGCCGGAGGCAGTATACATAGCACCACTATGTAAATCAACGCGAAGGTGCCAAACCATGACCGCGGAACATTTCGACGTCCTTATCATCGGTGCTGGCCTGTCAGGCATTGATGCCGGCTGGCATTTGAACACCTACGCGCCGAAGAAGACCTACGTCATCCTCGAGAACCGCGAGCGCATCGGCGGCACCTGGGATCTCTTCCGCTATCCCGGCATCCGCTCGGACTCTGACATGCTGACCATGGGCTATCGCTTCAAGCCCTGGACCCACGACAGCGCGATTTCGCCGGGCGACGCGATCCGTGAATATGTCACCGAAACCGCCCGCGAGGGCGGCATCGACCGCCACATCCGCTTCCGCCACAATGTCGTCGGCGCCGCATGGGACAGCGCAACGGCACGTTGGACGATCAACGCCACGAGGCGCGACGACGCGGGCAAGAAAACAGAAGTCACCTATACCGCCAACTTCCTCTTCTCCTGCGCCGGCTATTACCGCTACAGCGCAGGCTACACGCCCGACTTCGCCGGCCGCGACCGCTTCAAGGGCACGGTCATCCACCCGCAGCACTGGCCTGAGGGCTTCAACTACGACGGCAAGCGCGTGATCATCATCGGCTCGGGCGCCACCGCCGTCACGCTGCTGCCGAACATGGCCCGCACCGCGTCGCACGTGACCATGCTGCAGCGCTCGCCCACCTATTATGTCTCCCGGCCCGAGCAGGATTGGCTCGCCAACCTGCTCCGCCGCATCCTGCCCGCAAGCTGGGCCTATGCGATCCCGCGCTGGCGCAACATTCTCTTCCAGCGGTTCTTCTTCAACCTGTCCCGCAAGAAACCTCAAGAGACAGCCCAGCGCCTGGTCCAGGGCGTTGCCGACCTCCTTCCAAAAGGCTTCGACGTAAAGACCCACTTCACGCCCAGCTACAACCCGTGGGACCAGCGTCTCTGCCTCGTGCCTGACGCCGATCTCTTCAATGCCATCAGCGCAGGCAAGGCCAGCGTCGTCACCGACCACATCGACACGTTCACCGAGAAGGGCATTCGCCTGAAGTCCGGCCAGGAACTCGAGGCCGACGTGATCGTTACCGCCACGGGCCTGCAGCTCGAGATGCTCGGCGGCGTGAAGGTCTCGGTCGACGGCAAACCGGTCGAGTGGGGCAAGACCTTCACCTACAAGGGCCTCATGTACTCGGGCGTGCCGAACCTCGCCAGCGTCTTCGGTTACACCAACGCCTCATGGACCCTGCGCGCCGACCTGATCTGCGAATGGGTCACGCGCCTGCTCAACCACATGGACGAGAAAGGTCTGCAGATCGCAACACCGGTTATCAACGACACGAACATCAAGACAGACCCCTGGCTCGACTTCTCGTCGGGCTATGTCCAGCGCTCGCTGTCCATGCTGCCCAGGCAGGGCCCTGAAGCCCCCTGGCGCCAGAACCAGAACTACTTCGCCGACATCAAGGAGATGCGCAAATCGCCCATCGACGATGGCATCCTGGTATTCTCCAAGGCGTCGGACGAGGCCGCCTCCACCCTGAAGCG
>JBILGJ010000001.1:0-25943 GCA_044351125.1 Micropepsaceae bacterium | reverse complement strand
CCGTCATGCCGATCACGCCATTCATCGGCGTCCGGATTTCGTGGCTCATCGTTGCCAGGAACATGGACTTGGCGCGGTTGGCACCCTCGGCCTTGTCACGCGCCTCACGCAGCGCGACCTCGAGCCTGCGCCAGTCAGTGACGTCGCGCCCGACGCTCTGGATCTCCGACAGCCTGCCGCGCTCGTCCCAGATGGCGTGCTCTTCCCATGCGATCCAGCGCCAGCCCATGGCAGTCTGTACGCACTGCGTATATTTCGGGCTCGTCTCTTCCATGCTTCCGGTTGCCAGCTTCGCCGGTTCGCTGAGCTCGTCGGGATGGAGGCGGGGTGCAAAGACACGACCAAGGGATTCTTCCCGCTTCACGCCGAAGGTCCTGCAGAATGCGTCGTTGACCAGGGTGAGACGACCTTCCGGAGACTTGCGCAGGATGATGTTGCCCTGCTGGTCAACGAGCGTGCGATAACGCCGCTCGCTCAGCTCGATTTCCTGGTTGCGGCTCTGGAGGGTGCTTACTGTGCTCTCGAGTTCGCGCTTGAGCTGGGCGAGTTCAATTGTCCGATCATCAAGCTGATCGGCACGACGCTGGGCAGTCAGCAGAAGAAAGAGGAGAACGGAGAAGCAGGCAATCGACACGACTGCGATCGTGATCACGCTTCCGTGGGGGATCGCACCTTCCCACAGCATCCTGCTGATGCCGGTGGAGAGCAGCACCGTCAGCGCGATGATTGACAGCATTCTGTGAATGGGCGGCAAGGCGCGGTGTTCCTGCGAGGGTCTTGACCGGACCCTCGCAGTCTTGAATTTAGGTTTCCTTAATCGCGGCTCTGACGGGCACTGGTGTCAGGTGCCAGAGTTTCACTTGCCGGACAGCAGTCCGCGGACGAGCATTGCGCCGATGCCGCCGCCGGCGGCCGTGGTGCCGAAGACCTGGGACAGGGCCATGGGGTCGAACATCGGATCGCTTCCCATCGGAAGCGACGGGTCGCCCGTCGTCACTGCCCCGGTCAGCGCCGTCATGATGGAGGTGAAGTTCAGCAGCGGCGCTGCGCCCTCGGCTATGGCGGTCCAGCCCAAGGCCTGGGTGATCGAGGTCCCAAGTGTACCGGAGATGCCGCCCGCCACCGCTCCAGCCCCGGCAGCCGTCGCCTGGCTCGTACCGCGACGCGTCGCCGAGTAGTACATGCCGATCAGGGCCGCGATCAGGCCTCCGGACGCGAGCTGGCCCGTAAGGCCATAGCTCATGAGAAGGTCCGCAGCACCAGCGACGTTGAACGAGTTGGCAAATGCCAGGCCGACCTGAAGCATGGTCCCCAAGAGCCCCGTCGAAATCACACCGGGCTGTGTCAGCAGGTAAAGAAAGCGGGTCATCGGTTCCTCTCATGAAATTTTGCGCGGCAGGCTAGCACGGGTCCGTGATGCAAAAGCGGCGCAGTTCGCCGGATTCTGCGCCTGCAGGCGGTTGATGGACAAGGGCGTCGTCCACATGACTTTGCGGCGGCCGTCACAGCCGGGCACAAAATCAGGGGCCTTGCCGGATGTCCGGCAGATCAAGCTGCGAGCTGCAGCCTGCGATAGGACAGCGCCTCGGCGATGTGCGGGCGGGACACCTGAGCCCTGCCCTCAAGATCAGCGAGGGTTCGCGCCACGCGCAGGACCCTGTGGTAGCCGCGGGCAGAAAGCTTCAGTGTCTCCACGGCCTTTACCAGCAGGGCCTGACCTGCGTCGTCGGGCGCAGCGACGCGCGCCAGAAGAACGCCATCGGCCTCGGCATTTGTCCGGACGGCCGTGTCCCTGTAACGCTGGGACTGGATCGCGCGGGCAGCACCCACGCGGCGGGCGACATCGCTCGAGCCTTCAGCGGGTGGCGGAAGGGCCAGGTCCTGCGCACTGACGGGCGAGACCTCGACATGAAGGTCGATGCGATCGAGAAGCGGCCCTGACAGGCGCGCCTGGTAATCGGCGCCGCACTTTGGGGCGCGTCCGCAGGCACGATCAGCCTCGGTCATGTAGCCACAGCGGCAGGGGTTCATCGCGGCGACAAGCTGCACGCGGCTTGGATAGCGCACATGCGCGTTGGCGCGTGCGACCAGTGTTTCGCCGGTCTCGAGTGGCTGGCGCAGCGATTCGAGGACCTGGCGCTGGAACTCGGGCAATTCATCGAGGAAGAGAACGCCCAGATGTGCCAGACTTACTTCGCCGGGCCGCGCGCGGATACCACCGCCCACAAGGGCCGCCATGCTTGCGGAATGGTGCGGCGCGCGGAAGGGACGCCTGCGGCCGATCGCGCCGTTCTTGAGTTCGCCGGCAAGGCTCTGGACCATCGAGACCTCAAGCGCTTCGCGCGGGTCAAGTGCGGGCAAGAGGCCAGGCAGGCGTGCTGCCAGCATGGACTTGCCTGCGCCCGGCGGCCCGATCATCAGAAGATTGTGGCCGCCTGCGGCGGCGACCTCGAGCGCGCGCTTTGCGGTTTCCTGTCCCTTCACGTCGCGCAGGTCGGGCACTGAGAGGTTGTCTTCGGCGAGGCGCGGCCTTGGCGGACTGAGGACCTGCACGCCCTTCAGGTGGTTGACCAGGGCGACCAGCGTTGGCGCAGCAATGACCTGCAATCCCTCGGCCCAAGCCGCCTCAGGGCCCGCAGCCTCGGGACAAATGAAGGTCCGCTCGAGCTCCAGCGCCTTGATGGCCGCCGGGAGCACGCCTGCGACCGGAACCATTGCGCCATCCAGCGACAGTTCGCCCATGGCAAGGCACGTCGCCATCTCAAGCGAAGGCAGGACGCCCATTGCCGCCAGCAGACCCAGGGCAATGGGTACGTCGTAGTGACTGCCCTCCTTGGGCAGGTCCGCCGGGGACAAATTGACCGTGATCCGCTTGAAGGGCAGCGCGAGCCCAATCGCGTGAAGGGCTGCGCGCACGCGCTCGCGGCTTTCTGCGACGGCCTTGTCGGGCAGGCCGACGATCGCCATGCGACCGGGGTTCTCGCCCGCGGCCTCGGCCATGTGAACCTGGACGTCGACCTCCCTCGCCTCGATACCGACGAAGGCCACTGTCGAAACATGTGCGACGGTCATGCCCGGGGGCTGGTCCCGCGCGTGGCAGCACTGCGCCCGGTGACGCGGCGCTCGATGGCGTCCCAGACCAAAGCGGCAATATCCGTGCCGTCAAAGCGACGGATCTCCCAGATGCCGGTTGGCGAGGTGACGTTGATCTCGGTCAGCCAGTCGCCGATCACGTCGATGCCCGTGAAGACAAGCCCCCTGTCCTTCAGCTCAGGGCCGATGCGGCGACAGATTTCCTGCTCCCTTGGCGTGAGTGCTGTCTTTTCAGGTCTTCCGCCTACATGCATGTTTGAACGCGCCTCTCCTGCGGCCGGGACGCGGTTGATGGCACCAACCGGTTCCCCGTCGACGAGGATGATGCGCTTATCGCCCTGGCGAACTTGTGGCACGTATCGCTGAACTGTCATCGGCTCCTTCACGAAACTTGCGAAGAATTCGAGGATGGTGTTCAGGTTCTCGTCCTCGGGCCTTATGCGGAAAACGCCGCTACCCCCGTTGCCGTACAATGGTTTAACGACTATGTCGCCGTGCTCGGCACGGAAGGCGCGGATGGCATTGGGGTCCGCCGTGATGAGGGTCGGCGGCATGAGGTCGGGAAATTCTGTTACAAAAATCTTCTCGGGTGAGTTGCGCACCCACCAGGGGTCGTTCACGACGAGGACGCTGGGCGGAAGGCGTTCGAGCAGGTGGGTCGTCGTGATGTAGGACATGTCGAAAGGCGGGTCCTGGCGCAGCAGGACAACGTCCATCCGGCCGAGGTCGAGTTGCTGCGGGGCGCCCAACGTGAAGTGATTTCCGCGTTCGTTGCGTACGGCAAGCTCGTGGGCGCTGAAGGCAAATGTCTCGGTCCCGCGCTGCGCCAGCGTCTTCGGCAGGTAATACCAGAGCCTGTGACCACGCTTCTGCGCTTCGAGCGCGAGGGCGAATGTCGAGTCCCCGCCGATATCGATCCGCTCGATCGGGTCCATCTGGATTGCAACGGTCAGAGACATCGGCGGCGGGTTCCCGTGTTCGCAATGAAGCCTAGTCCGGCAGGCAAGGACGCGCAACCGGAGCGCGTCATGCGGGACGGCGTCAATTCAGTCGCCGGCGCAGGCTCGCAAGCGAGAAGGTCGCCTCGCGGCCCTCGACCGATTCCCTGTCAGCCAGGGCAATGCATGTCTGCGCAGCCTGGATTGCGCCCTTGAGCTTTCCAGTGGCCTCGTTCGCGCGCGAAAGGTCGAGCCAGAGGTCGGGCTGGCGCGGCGACACCAGCACCATGCGCTCGGCTATCTCGAGCACGCGGCGCATGTCCTTGCTGGCGAGCGCGCGCGAACGGATGTTGTTCAGCAGGCGCAGCAACACCTCGCGGTTCTCGGCCGGCCCATATTCCGGCGCAGTAACGCCCTGCGCCGGGCCCAAGGGGCGCAGATCATCGGCGGCAAGCACAAGCCCACCGTTGAAGGGGTCGAGGATCCTTGCCTGCTCGCCTTCGCCGACCCGCATCAGGAAGTGGCCTGGCGTGTTCATGCCCTGCGCCCTGACACCGAGGCGCCGGGCAATCTCGAGGTAAAGGATCCCCAGGGACACGGGCAGGCCGCGCCGGCGGTCGATCACGCGAATGAGGTCGGCGTTCTGCGGGTCGTCGAATGTGTCGTGATCACCGGCATAGCCGTGACGGTTGGCAATGGTGTCGGACAGGATGCGGGCGATGGCCTCGGTTTCGGACATGCCGCGGCGCAGGGCGGGAATGCGCTCTCTTGCGTCAGCTTCCATCTGGTCGAGGTGCTGAATGTACGGGGCGAGGTTGATGCCCGGGTGATCGAGGGCGGACAAGTAGAGTGCTGCGTGCCCCACGGGGATCGCTGCGTCTGTTGCCTGCCCGATCTCGCGCAGATTTTCGATGAGTTGTGCGGGGCCCAATATCATGGACCTGCCCCCGGCGCGGTTTCGTCGCGTGCGATGGTCGTTGAACCGGTTTCCTGCCGGCGCGGGTCATCTTTCATGATGACATGGTCGACGACCTTGCGGGCTTCGCCGATCGAGCCGGCGTGACGCAGCACACGTTTGCGCTCGGCCTCGTCCTGAGCGATGCCGTTGAGGTAGATGGTGCCGTTGCTGGTGTCGATCGCGTAATTGGAGTCCCTGATCGAACCGTCGGCGATCAGCAGGCTGCGCAACCTGGCAGTGATCCAGCGATCCTTCGCCTCGTCGACGATGCCGGCTGACGCGATGACCTCGACATCGTTGATCACCTCGGTCACGGAGGGAATGGACCAGGCGATCCTCGTGACCTTCTGCCGGTCTTCCACGGTCGGCACCGTGCCGGTGACATGCATGCGGCCTTCGGTGACGGTTGAGTCGACCTTTGCAAACAGTGTCGTGCTTTCGGCGATGAGCCGCGCATTGAAGGTCGTCTGGATACGCAGGTCGCCCACGGCGTTGGGCAGGGATCGCTCCTGTGCATTGAATTGCACACCCACGCAGCCTGCCAGCAGCGTTGCTGCGAGGATCAACGCGATTGCCTGCCTGAACCTGTTCACTCAAGTCCTCCATGCGTCCTGTATGTGGCGTGGCCAACCCGTCTCTGCCAGAACCACGAGATCGAATCGGCGCGGCAGCTTTCCGAGGGACGGGCTTCGGGCGCAGAACTGCCTTGCCGCACGCTCGACCCGTGCCCTCTTGGTGCTTCCCACGGATGCGATGGCGTCAGCCAGCGTCCCACGTGTCCTCACCTCGACAAATATGATTGTGCAGGGCGATTTCCAACGGGGCGTTAACGCGACGACGTCGAGTTCTCCGCCATTGGCGCGAAACTGCCGCGCAAGTATGCGATAACCCTTGAGCCGGAGCCAAAAAGCCGCGAACCATTCCGCCGCCGTTCCCCTTGCCCTTGCCTGTTCACGCCGTGCCTTCATCAGCCTTCTTCAATACCAGCGCGCGGGCGTAGACGGTCCTGCGCGGAAGCCCCTGCTCGGCTGCCACGATGGCGGCGGCCTCCTTCACAGGATGGTCCTTCATGACTGCCAGCAATCGCGCATCCAGCCTTGCTTCATTGTCCGCCGTCATTGTTGCTGCTTCATCCGCGGCCGGCGGCGCGACGAGGACCACGATTTCGCCCCTGACCTGCGGTTCGGCTTCGTAGTGAGCAATCAAGGCATCAAGTGGGCAGCGCCTGATGTCCTCGTGCAGCTTCGTCAGTTCACGGGCCACGCAGGCCTCGCGGTCTCCGAGCACGGCCTTGAGATCGTGCAGCATCTCCACGAGGCGCGAGGGGGCTTCGAAGAAGACCAGCGTCGCGGGAATGTGTTCGAGAGCGCGGATTTCCCTGCGCCGTTCATTGGATCTTACCGCGAGGAAACCGGCAAAGAAGAACCGGCCAGCCGGCAATCCCGAGGCTGTCAGGGCTGCGAGGACTGCCGAGGCGCCGGGGACGGGAATGATGCGCATGCCCGCTTCGGTTGCCCGCTCGACCAGGGACTGCCCCGGATCGGAGACCAACGGGGTGCCGGCGTCGCTGACGATGGCGACGCTGAGCCCTTGCTCGAGTTCCCTTAAAATCCTGTCATCCATCGCCTGCGCATTGTGCTCGCGGTATGAGTGCAAGGGCCGTCCGATTGCATGCATGGCGAGCAACTTGGCGGTCACGCGGGTGTCTTCTGCATAGAGTCGGTCGGCCTGCTGCAACACATCCAGCCCGCGCAGCGTCAGATCGCGCGCATTTCCGATCGGGGTCGCGACCAGGTAGAGGCCCCCGGCCAGCGGTGCATCGGATTTACTTCGCCCCTCTCGGGGGCTAATCTCGGGGTCTTCATTCATTGCTTGCTGCCGCCAAAAGGGGTTGATGCCTGTGACTTCGTCCGTGACCAGCCGCGCACCGTCCCAAAGCTTCAGGAACGCGCTTGCAGCCCTCGTTGTGCTGCTTGCGGGTGTCTTCCTCGGCGGATGCGAAACAACGTCCCTCTTTGGAGATGATGCGCAGCCAACCGTCAAGGCGCCAAAGCCAACCACGGTCGTTGCCAAGCCCACGACACCGTCGGGCCCGGTCATCGTGCCGACGGATGGACAGGTCAGGATTGCCATCCTGCTGCCGTTCTCGCACCCGGACCGCAACACGCGTGCCGTTTCGCAGGCCCTGCAGGATGCCGCGCAGCTCGCCATGTTCGACATGGGCGCAAAGTCCATGGTGCTGCTGCCGCAGGATACCGGCACGACAGCTGAAAGTGCGGCGGCCGCGGCCAATGCTGCCATCGACAAGGGTGCTGAACTTATCCTCGGACCGTTGCTGGCCAATGACGTGCGCGCCGTCGCGCCGGTTGCGCGCGCGCGCGGCGTGCCGGTCATTGCTTTTTCGACGGACCGGACGGTCGCGGGAGACGGCGTGTTCCTGTTGAGCTTCCTGCCGGAGCAGGAGGTGAACCGTGTCGTGAACTATGCCACGTCACAGGGTCGGCGCCGCTTCGTCGCACTGGTGCCGGCATCGCCGTATGGCCAGCGTGTCGAGGAGGCCTTCCGCATGGCCGTTGCGCAGGCGGGCGGCGAGGTGGTCGCCGTGCAGAGCTATGAAAGCAATGCCCAGGCGCTCGAGCCTGCCGTCAAGGCGGTGGCCAAGCTCGGGTTCGACAGCATCTTCCTGCCGGAAGGCGGGCTGATGCTGCGCAGCATCGGGCCCATCCTGTCGGTGCATGGTGTTGATTCGCGCAAGGTGCAGTTCCTTGGAAGCGGCATGTGGGACGATCCGGCAACGGCTCGTGAAATCTCGCTTGCGGGCGGTTGGTATGCGCTGCCGCCGCAGGAGCAACGCGCCAATTTCCAGACCCGCTACCAGCAACTCTATGGGTCGCGGGCACCCAAGATCGGGTCGCTTGCCTATGATGCCATCGCGCTTGCAGCAACGCTTGCCAATGGCCGCGCCGGGCAGCGCTACACGCGCACGACCATTGCAGATCCCAATGGCTTTGCCGGCATTGACGGTATCTTCCGCTTCCGCGCGGATGGGATGACAGAGCGCGGCCTTGCGGTGTTCAAGATCGCCGAGGGCGGTCCGCCAACGATCATCAGCCCGGCTGCCAGCACGTTTCAGTCGCCCGGGTTCTGAAGATCAGGCGAGCAGCACGCGCAAGACCGAGTTCAGGACCAACCTGCCTGAAGGCGTTGCCGCCAGCCTGCCCTCGCCTGCCACCAGGAGACCCTGATCACACAGGGTGCGGATCCTGTCCGGCTGGATCGAGTGGCCGGTGTCGGCTTCGAGCGCTTGCAGATCGATGCCCTCGGTCAGCCGCAGCCCCATCAGCACGGCCTCGGTAAAGCATTCGGCCGGTGCGACGGGTTCCCACACCTTGACCCCGTGGCCCGCGACATTCACGCGTTCGAGCCATTCCTCGGGTGCGCGCAGGGTTTCGGTCGCCACCTTGGCGCCATTCATGCTGATGCGGCCATGTGCGCCCGGACCAATTCCAAGATATTCGCCATAGCGCCAGTAGAGCATGTTGTGCCGCGACTCTTCGCCGGGGCGGGCGTGATTGGAAATCTCATAGGCGGGGCGCCCTGCTGCCTGCATGCGCTCCTGCGTCAGTTCATACATGGCTGTCGCCGTTTCCGAACCAATCTCCTTCATCAATCCCCGCGCACGGGCGGCGTGGAAGGGCGTGCCCTCCTCGAAGGTGAGCTGGTAGAGCGCGTAATGCGAGCAATCCACAGCCAGCGCGCGAGCGAGTTCTGCATCCCAGGCCTCGAGCGACTGCGCGGGACGGGCGTAGATGAGATCGAAAGACACGCGGTCGAATACGGACTGCGCGAGGTCGACGGCCCGCATGGCTTCGTCCACCGAGTGCATGCGGCCCAGCGCGCGCAGGTCCGCGTCTTCCAGTGCCTGCACGCCCAGCGACAGCCTGTTCACGCCCGCGTTGCGATAGGCGCGAAAGCGATCGGCCTCGACGCTCGTGGGGTTGGCTTCCAGGGTGATCTCGATGCCCGGTGCGAAACCGAAGCGCTGTCGGGCAGCCTCGATGACGGCTTGCACGGTTTCGCCCGGCATGAGGGATGGCGTGCCTCCGCCGAAGAAGATCGAGGTTAGCTGGGGCGCATGATCGAGGCGCGCCGCGACCGACTGCAGTTCGCGAACCAGGGCGGCGGCATAGGCCTCCGCGTCAATCCGCGCGCGCACGTGACTGTTGAAATCGCAGTAGGGGCATTTCGACAGGCAAAATGGCCAGTGGACATAGAGCCCGAGCGGCCTGCTTGCGCGCTCAACCAAGGCAGGCCTCGACGAATTGCCGGAACGCGCGGGCCCGGTGCGACATTGCGTGCTTGGCTTGCGGCTCCATCTCGCCAAAGGTCAGGCTGTGACCTTCGGGAACGAACATGGGATCATAGCCGAAGCCCCGACTGCCGCGCGGGGGCCACACCAGTTCGCCGTCGATCCGCCCTTCGAAGCTGGCCTCGACACCATCGGGCCAGGCGATGGCCAGCGCACAGATGAACCAGGCAGCCCGCGAGGGGCGCCCCGATGCCCGCATCCGCCGATGCACTTCTTCCATCGCCAGCGAGAAGTCCTTCGAGGGGCCCGCCCACCGCGCGGAGTAGATGCCTGGCGCGCCGTCAAGCGCCTCGACGCAGAGGCCGGAGTCATCGGCGAGTGCAGGAAGCCTTGCGCCAGCGGCCGCCGCGCGCGCCTTGAGCAGCGCGTTGCCGACGAAGGTGGGCTCGGTCTCATCCGGCTCAGGCAGGCCCAGCTCGCCCACGGAGATGGCCTGCAGGTTCCACGGTGCGATCAGGTCTGCGATCTCGCGGACCTTGCCCGGATTGTGGCTTGCGACCACAAGCCGTGTGCCTGAGAGCTTGCGAACCATGGCTATTTCGCGATTGCCTGTTTCTGCAGATCGACAAGCGTCAGGATCCCGTTCCGGGCCAACCCCATCAATTGCGAGAAGGCTTCCTCGGTGAAGGGCTCGCCCTCGGCGGTGCCCTGGACCTCGACGATTTGGCCCTTGCCTGTCATGACGAAATTCGCGTCCGTCCCGGCGCTCGAGTCTTCCTCGTAGTCGAGGTCGAGAAGGCAGTTGCCATTGTGAATGCCGCAGGAGATGGCGGCCACGTGGTCCTTGAGCGGGATCGACCTGATCAGCTTGTCGCGCATCATCAGCTGGAAGCACTTGTGCAGGGCGACGAAGGCGCCCGTTATCGCTGCGGTGCGCGTGCCACCATCGGCCTGGATGACGTCGCAATCGAGAACGATCTGTCGTTCGCCGAAGGCTGTCATGTCGGTGACCGCACGCAGGGCGCGGCCGATCAGGCGCTGGATCTCGAGCGTGCGGCCGGACTGCTTGCCGGCAGCGGCCTCGCGGCGCATCCGTTCGCCGGTCGCACGTGGCAACATGCCGTACTCGGCCGTCACCCAGCCCTTGCCCGAACCCTTGAGGAAGGGCGGGACGCCCATCTCGAGGCTCGCCGTGCACAGGACGTGGGTGCGCCCGAACTTCACAAGGCAGGACCCCTCTGCATGCGCCGAAACGCCCGGGTCGAGCGTGATTTCGCGCAGTTGGTCAAATCGGCGGCCAGACGGACGCATGGCGGTTCCTTGTCTTGAAGTTTGGGGGCTCAGACGCTACCTAGCCTTCCGAAACCCCCTTAGGCAATGGCAGTTTTCGAGCCGCGTACCGGTCAAGTGTCCCCATGAACGACATCCCCTTGCCGAAAACCGGCCCCTTGGCCGCCAACCTGATCGCGGAACTCAGCGAGCGGTCGCGCGACATTTTCCGCAATATCGTCGAGGCCTATCTGGAGACCGGCGAGCCCGTTGGCTCGCGCACCCTGTCGCAACGCGGGACCATCGCGCTCTCGCCCGCCTCGATCCGCAACGTGATGTCGGACCTGGAGCGGGCGGGACTGCTGGACTCGCCGCACAGCAGTGCGGGTCGCATACCCACGCAGCTCGGCCTTCGATTTTTCGTGGATGGTCTGCTGGAGGTCGGCAACCTGAACCAGGACGAGCGACGGGGCATCGAAACGCAGCTTGCGGTCAGCGGACGCTCGATCGACGACGTTCTGACGCAAGCGTCCAGCATGCTTTCGGGCCTGAGCCAGTGTGCCGGGCTGGTGGTCACGCCCAAGCGGGACCCGGCGCTGAAGCATGTCGAGTTCGTGCCGCTTGCCCCGCAACGCGCGCTTGTCATCATGGTTGGCGATGACGGGTCGGTCGAAAACCGCATCATCGAGACGCCGAGCGGGGTCCTGCCCTCGTCCTATATTGAGGCGGGCAATTACCTGAGCGCGCGGATGCGCGGGCGAACCCTCGAGGAGGTGCGCTCGGAGATCTTTTCCGAAATCGCGGCGCAACGGGCCGAGCTTGACGAGCTTTCGGCGCGGCTTGTCGCTACGGGACTTGCGGAATGGGCGGGGCGACCTGGCGCGGCTGCGAGCCCGTCACTGATCGTGCGCGGTCAGTCGAAACTGCTGGACGATGTGCGGGCGACGGGCGAGCTTGAGCGCGTACGCCACCTTTTCGACGACATCGAGCGCAAAAGCGACCTGATCCAGATGCTGGAGCTTGCGAAAAAGGGCGATGGCGTGCGGATTTTCATCGGCTCGGAAAGCAATCTCTATTCGCTGTCGGGTTCTTCGGTTATTGCTGCGCCGTATGCCGACCGCACCCAAAGTGTCGTTGGCGTGATCGGCGTCATCGGCCCCACGCGCATCAACTATGCGCGCATCGTGCCCATGGTGGATTATACCGCCCGCGTGATCAGTCGCATCCTGAGCCAGCAGACCTGACCCGAACCAGTGGAACACCAGACATGACCAGCAACACACAGAACGAAAAAGCTGCGCCGGGTGACTCTGCGCCGGAAAGCGCCAACAGCACGAGTGCTGCCGACAACGCCTCGTCGGAGATCGCGCGCGAGGCTGCGCAAATCGCAGCCCTTCAGGCGGAGGCCGCCGAATTCAAGGATCGTTACCTGCGTGCGGTTGCAGATACGGAGAACCTGCGCAAGCGGGCCGAGCGGGAGAAGCAGGATGCCACCCAGTACGCCTTCTCGCGCTTTGCGCGTGAACTGCTTTCGGTTGCAGACAATTTCGAACGCGCGCTGGAAGCCATGAAGCCCGAGAAGCGGGCGGGACTTGCCCCGGAGGTGGTGTCGGTGATCGAAGGCATCGAGGCGACACAGCGCCAATTGCTGTCGGCGTTCGAGCGCTTTTCCATTCGCCGCATCGAAGCCGTGGGACAGAAGTTCAATCCCAACCAGCACGAGGCCATCGCGGAACTGCCGGTGCCGGGACAGGCGGCGGGCTCCATCATTGCGGTGGCCGAGAACGGGTACATGATCGGGGACAGGTTGCTGCGTGCGGCGAAGGTTGCCATTGCAGCCCAGTTGCCCGACGCGCCTGCGCCGGATGCACCGGCAGGCGGGACCATCGACACGACGGCCTGAGACCGTCGTGGCGCGGGCTTTCTAGTTGCCGTTGTTTGCGTCGTCGTCATCGTTGGGATGGGAATGACCGGACGTGCCGAACCAGCCGTGTTCGCCATCGTCAGCGCGGCGCCGCAATCGTGCGTCGCGTTCCTCGATCTTCAATGGACCGATCACGAGGAAGTAGATCACGGCCACGAAGACAAGAAGGATCATCACAGCGACCCAACCGTTTCCATGGATGGAGACGGGCTTGGCCTCGGCGGCTGCGGGCTCGACCATCGCGATGAGTGCCACGGCTGCCAGTTCAAGTTTCTCAAGGGTGCTCCTGAAAATCATTGGATCCTGCCCCTCCTCCCGGCTGCAAATCCCGCTCGCCTGTATGGAGCAGCGTCGTGGCGAATATGTGGCCGGGGTTGCGGCGTGCCATTGTTTCGCGGCGTCATGTCCCGTTTTGGACCCGGGTTCGGCCAAAATTTAGCGTACTCGCAGCGGGGGCATGTCTTGCGGGGTGCGGACCGCACCCCTATATGTGGCCATGAAAGCCGCGAGAAATCGAGGCCCCAGTCCTACGCAAGACCCTGAACTCCCTGGGAACGGTGCGGGTGCTTTTCGCATACCCCAAGGCCCGAACCGTTTGCCGAACAATAAGGAATTGAACTATGTCGAAAGTCATTGGCATCGACCTTGGAACAACCAATTCGTGCGTCGCCATCATGGATGGCGGACAACCGAAGGTGATCGAGAACTCCGAAGGCGCGCGCACGACCCCGTCGATCGTTGCCTTCACAAAGGATGGCGAGCGGCTTGTTGGCCAGTCGGCCAAGCGCCAGGCGGTCACGAACCCCGAGCACACGTTCTTCGCCATCAAGCGCCTGGTCGGGCGCAAGTTCGATGATCCGATGACCCAGAAGGACATCGGCATGGTGCCCTACAAGATCATCAAGGCCGATAATGGCGACGCATGGGTTGCGGGTCGCGACAACGAGAAGCTCTCGCCGTCGCAGGTCTCGGCCTACACGCTGCAGAAAATGAAGGAGACCGCCGAGGCGTTCCTTGGCGAGAAGGTCTCGCAGGCGGTCATCACGGTTCCGGCCTACTTCAATGACGCCCAGCGGCAGGCGACGAAAGACGCCGGACGGATCGCGGGGCTTGAGGTGCTGCGCATCATCAACGAGCCGACGGCGGCGGCGCTGGCCTACGGGCTCGACAAGAAGCAGAGTGGCACGATCGCGGTCTATGACCTTGGCGGCGGCACGTTCGACATCTCGATCCTTGAGATCGGCGACGGCGTTTTCGAAGTGAAGGCCACGAACGGCGACACGTTCCTTGGTGGTGAAGATTTCGACATGCGGATCGTCGACTTCCTGGCCGACGAGTTCAAGAAGGACCAAGGGATCGACCTGCGCAAGGATCGCCTTGCGCTGCAGCGCCTGAAGGAAGCTGCCGAGAAGGCGAAGATCGAACTGTCGTCGCAGATGCAGACGGAAGTGAACCTGCCCTTCATCACGGCGGATGCATCCGGTCCGAAGCACCTGAACACGAAGATCACGCGCGCGAAGCTCGAGTCGCTGGTGGATGACCTTATCCAGCGCACGATCGCGCCGGTGAAGGCCTGCATGAAGGACGCGGGTGTCACGCCTGCGGACATTGACGAGGTCGTGCTGGTCGGCGGCATGATCCGCATGCCGAAGGTGCAGCAGATCGTGAAGGAGTTCTTCGGCAAGGAGCCCCACAAGGGCGTGAACCCGGATGAGGTCGTGGCCGTTGGCGCCGCGATCCAGGCGGGCGTGCTGAAGGGCGAAGTCAAGGATGTGCTGCTGCTCGACGTCACGCCACTGTCGCTTGGCATCGAGACGCTGGGTGGCGTGTTCACGCGCCTGATCGACAAGAACACGACGATCCCGACCAAGAAGAGCCAGGTGTTCTCGACGGCCGAGGACGGACAGACGGCTGTGACAATCCGCGTGTTCCAGGGCGAGCGCGAGATGGCGAAGGACAACAAGTTCCTCGGCCAGTTCGACCTTGTCGGGATCCCGCCCTCGCCGCGCGGCATGCCGCAGATCGAGGTGACCTTCGACATCGATGCGAACGGCATCGTGACGGTGGCCGCCAAGGACAAGGCGACGAACAAGGAGCAGAACATCCGCATCCAGGCCTCGGGCGGCCTGACGGAAGCCGAAATCCAGCAGATGATGCGGGACGCGCAGGAACACGCCAGCGAGGACAAGAAGCGGCGTGACCTTGTCGAGACACGCAACCGTGCCGAGGCTGCGGCCCACGACATCGAAAAGAACCTCAAGGAGCATGGCGACAAGCTCGGGGCTGCGGATCGCAGTGCGATCGAGGCCTCGATCGCCGATGTTCGCGAGGCGCTGAAGGGCGAAGATGCCGACGTCATCAAGTCCAAGACCGATGCCATGCTGCAGGCGTCCATGAAGATGGGCGAGGCCATGTACAAGGGCATGAACCCGGATGGTGCGGCTGGCTCTGCCGATCCCGGCGCTGCTGCGGCGGGCGGTTCTGCGCCCGACGAAGGCGTGGTCGATGCGGACTACGAGGAAGTGAACGACGAGAAGAAAAAGGGAGGGGCGCGTTAACCCCGCACCTCCAAGATGACGGGCCTGCGCCGGCTGATGGCCGGGGCTGGCCCCTTCACTCCCACCCACGGCGGGTGTTCCGAGCAGATCCATGTCGAAGCGAGATTTCTACGACGTATTGGGCGTGCAGCGGCGGGCGACCGCCGACGAGCTCAAGTCTGCCTATCGCAAGAAGGCGAAGGAACTTCATCCGGACCGAAATCCCGATGACCCGAAGGCAGACCAGAAATTCAAGGAACTCAACGAAGCCTATGACGTCCTGAAGGACGAACAGAAGCGTGCGGCCTATGACCAGTATGGCCACAGCGCGTTCGAGGGTCCGTCGGGCGGCCGGGGCGGCGGGCCGGGAGGCTTCGACTTCTCCACTTCGTTCACGGACGTGTTCGACGACCTGTTCGGCGAATTCATGGGTGGACGGCGTGGCGGCGGCGGCGGCGGCAATCGCGCACAGCGCGGGTCTGACCTTCGCTACAACATGGAAATCTCGCTCGAGGATGCGTTTGCGGGAAAGGCCGTACCCATCCGCGTGCCTGGGTCGGTTGCGTGCGAGCCCTGCAGCGGCACCGGCGCCGAGCCGGGGAGCAAGCCGCAGACCTGCACGACGTGTTCGGGCATCGGCAAGGTGCGCGCGCAGCAGGGCTTCTTCACGATCGAACGGACCTGCCCGACCTGCCAGGGGCTTGGCCGCATGGTCAAGAACCCCTGCCGTGCCTGCTCGGGCGCAGGACGCGTGCAGAAGGAACGCACGATCAATGTCAGCATCCCGCAGGGCGTTGCAGACGGCAATCGCATCCGCCTCTCGGGCGAGGGCGAGGCCGGTTTGCGCGGCGGGCCGAAGGGCGACCTCTACATTTTCCTGTCGATCGAGCCCCATCCGCTTTTCAAGCGCGAGGATGAGAACCTTTTTTGCCGCGTGCCTGTCAGCCTGACAACGGCCGCCCTGGGCGGCCATGTGGAAGTGCCGACGCTGGGCGGCGGGCGTGCGCGCATCTCGATCCCCGAGGGTACTCAGTCGGGCAAACAGTTCCGCCTGCGCGGCAAGGGCATGCCGGGCCTGCGTGGGCAGGGACCGAGCGGCGACCTCTTCGTCGAGGTTATGGTCGAGACACCGGTAAACCTGAACAAGAAGCAGCAGGACCTGCTGCGCGAGTTCGAGAAAGCCGGCAGCGACAAGAATTCACCCGAGACGACGAATTTCTTCGCCCGGCTCAAGGAATTCTTCAACGACCAGAAGGACTGAGGTCCTCAGGCAGCGTCGAGCACTGCCGCGAAGCCCTGCTCTGTTCCCACGGCAAGGCTTGAGCCATCGGGTGCGAAAGCCATGCAGCTGATGGCTGGCAAGTCACGCGCGACGGTGCCGGCGTCCTCTTCGCCAATCCACTGCATCCACACGCTGCCTTCAGCCGTGCCGGCGGCGACGAGGTCGAACTCGGGATGCGTTGCGACGGCCTGGATGATCGCCTCGCTCTCGGGGCCGATCTGCAGGGGCTCGCGGCCCATCGGGCCATTGCGACCGGTAAAGGGCCAGCCAATCACCTGCGGGGCGCCAGCCGTCATGAGAACCTTGCCGCGGTGTTCCCACGCCATGGACTTCACCTTCGATGGATAGCCCGTCATGCGCATGTCGGCGGCGTCGTCTATGCGCCAGCCGTGCAGCGCGCTTTCCTGCATGGTGGTCACGAGGAACTTGCCGTCCGGGCTCCAGGTGACACCGAGATGCGAGCCCTTCCAGTTCAGCACGGTCGGCGTCTGGTTCGCCGATTTCGTCCACCAGAGCGAGGCGCCGTTGTAGTGCGAGACGGCGATGCGCCTGCCCTTCGGGTCGAAGGCCACGCCGGTTGCCGTCGAGGGATGCGTGAAGCGGCCAATCACCTGGTCGCCGTCGAGCACGATCGCGTCCTTGCCCACGGTGAAGGCCACAAGACCCGTGGCTTGCGAGACGGCGAGCGCCTCTATCCATTTGCCCTTCTGCTCGAACAGCACGCGGCTCTCGCCGCCGGGGATCGTGTGCACGAGACGGCCATCGTCACCGCCTGACAGGAAGCCCACATCCGGATGAACGCCAAGTGCCAGGACGGCGCCGGCGTGGACGTTGATGGCCTGGGGTTCCTGTTCGTCGACAAAGATCCTCAGCGATCCATCACCGCAGGCAAAGGCGCCTATCCCGTTGTGTTCGTAGGCGCATGCCACGACCGGGGCGTCGAACGTCCAGGATCGGCCTGCGGCTATTGTTGGCTCGGCCATCGGGGTCACGCCACGCAGGCGGCGAAGCCGCGCTCGAGTTCGGCTTCGTCGAGGTTGCGCCCGATGAAGACAATGCGGCTGAAGCGCTTTTCGCCTTCCTTCCATGGGCGCTGGAAGTCGCCTTCCATGACCATGTGCACGGCCTGGAAGACGAGGCGTTCGTCGCGGCCGCGGATGTCGAGGATACCCTTCATGCGCAGGATGTCCTGCCCTTTCTGCTGCAGCAGGCCCTGGAGCCAGCTGGTCACGCGATTGGCGTCGAGGGGCTGGTTGGTCGACAGCGACACGGAGTGGATGTCGATCTCGTGTTCATGGTCGTGCTCGTCGGTGTCGAGGAGGTGTGGCTCGAGCTCGAGGGCGCGCGAGAGGTCGAAGGCGCCGCGGTCGAGGACCTTGTCGAGTTCGATCGCGCAACGCTGGGTGTAGTGGATGGGCGCGATGGGGTTGATCTGGCGGATCACGCGTTCCACGCGCGCGAGCTCTTCCTTCGTGACAAGGTCGGTCTTGTTCAGGATGAGCTGGTCGGCGAAGGCCACCTGCTCATGCGCCTCCTTCGAATCCTTCAGGCGCTGGAGAATGTGCTTGGCGTCTATGACGGTGGTGACCGAGTCGAGGCGCGTGCGCGCCTTCACGTCGTCGTCGACAAGGAAGGTCTGGACCACAGGCGAGGGATCGGCGAGGCCCGTCGTCTCGACGAGGATGGCGTCGAACTTCTCCTTGCGTTTCATCAGGCCGCCGAGGATGCGGATCAGGTCGCCCCGCACGGTGCAGCAGATGCAGCCGTTATTCATCTCGAAGACTTCCTCGTCGGTGTCGACGACGAGGTCGTTATCGATGCCGATCTCGCCGAACTCGTTGACGATCACGGCGTAGCGCTTGCCATGCTGCTCGGTGAGGATGCGGTTCAAGAGAGTGGTCTTGCCGGCGCCGAGATAGCCGGTCAGGACGGTGACGGGCACGGGCGCGGATACGGGGGATGACATGTGAGGCTCCGGAAATTTCCGGCCTCATGAACCCTCTGACATGGCCTCAGTCAAGAGCCGCGTGTTGTGGCGCATCATCGCCACATAGGTCGGGGCCGGGCCGGACCGGCCCGACAGCGCGTCGGAATAGAGCCGCCCGCCCATTCGCGCGCCCGTTTCCCTTGCAATCTGCCCGATCAGGCGGGGGTCCGAGATATTCTCCACAAAGACCACCCGGATCTTCTCGCGGCGGATCTGCCCGATCAGCCGGGCGACGCCCTTCGCCGATGCCTGGGCTTCGGTCGATGTTCCAAGGGGTGACAGGAACGTGACGCCATAGGCTTTCCCGAAATATCCAAATGCATCATGCGAGCTGATCACCCGGCGCCTGGCCTCTGGCACCCCGGCGATGCGCGCGCGGATGTCAGCGTCGAGCTGGCGCAGCTCGGCTGAATAGGCCGCCGCGCGCGCCCTGTAGCCGGCGGCATTTGCCGGATCCGCCGCGGCGAATGCCTCGGCGATGTTCGCGACATAGACGAGCGCGTGACGGGCGTCCTGCCAGGCGTGCGGATCGAGGCCGCCAGCATGGTCGTGAGCGTGAGCGTGACCATGGTCGTGCTCCTTCATGGCCAGCGGCGCGATCGACTTCGATGCCTCAACGAGGCGGGCCCTCGTGCCCGATGACCGCGCAAGACGCTGCAACCAGGGTTCAAACCCCAGGCCGTTGAACAGGATCACGTCGGCGCCGGCAATGCTGCGGGCGTGGGACGGCGTCGGCTCGAAGACATGCGCGTCGCTGTCGGGCCCGATCAGGACCGTCAGTTTCACATCATCGCCGCCGACGCGGGCGGCCATGTCGCCCAGGATCGAGAAGCTGGCCACGACGTCGAGCTGACTTGCGCCTGCCGCGGGAACGAGCGCAAGCCAGAGCGCCATGAACAGGCCGCAAAGGAGCCTCATCGCCTGACCTCCTTGGGGTCGTGGTAATGCGGGCGGCGCAGCAGGCGGCCGACGAGGCCCGAGCGCGTGCCCAGCAGGATGGATGCGATGTAGATGACCGCCGCAGACAGAACGATCGCCGGGCCCGAGGCGATCTCGACGTGGAACGACACAAGCAGGCCGCTGATACTCGAGATCACGGCGAAGATCGTCGCCGTCACGAGGATCGGTCCTATGTCCTCGGACCAGAACCGGGCAGCCAGCGCGGGCAGCATCATCAGGCCGACCGCCATCAGCGTGCCAAGCGCCTGGAAGGCGGCCACGAGGTTCAGCACGACGAGGCCCATGAAGATGCCATAGGCCCATCCGCCCCCTGCCCCGACGGCACGGGCAAAGACGGGGTCGAAGCATTCCAGAACCAGCGTTCGGTAGATGGTGGCGAGGACCAGCATCGAGAGCGTGGCGACGCCCACCACCAGAAGCAGGCCCTCGTCATCGACAGCAAGGATCGAGCCGAAGAGGATGTGCAGCAGGTCAACCGACGATCCGGCGGCCGAGACGATGAGCACGCCCAGGGCGAGGCTTGCGAGGTAGAAGCCGGCGAGGCTTGCGTCCTCCTTCATGCCGGTCGCGCGCGATGTCATGCCTGCGAGGAGCGCCACCACAAGGCCTGCGATCACGCCACCGAGGCTCATTGCCCAGACCGAGAGCCCCGAAAGCAGGTAGCCGACGGCAACACCTGGCAGGACCGCGTGGCTGACGGCATCGCCCATCAGGCTCATGCGCCTGAGGACGAGGAAGACGCCAATGGGTCCGGCGCCGAGGCTCAGCGCCAGGCAGGCGACCAGCGCACGGCGCATGAAGCTGAATTCCACGAAGGGGGTCACAAGGAGGCTGTAGAGCTCGCTCATGCGTGCGCGTGGCCTGTGTGATCGTGATGGGGCGGCTCTTTCATTTCTCCGTCGCGTGCCCAGCGGTCGGTCATGGACTTGGCCGTGGCCAGGTTGGGATCGGAGAGCGCCTCGGCCGTCGGTCCCCAGGCGACGCGCTCGCGGGCGATCAGCAGGGTCTGGGGGAAGTGCTGCCTGATGAAAGCGAGGTCGTGCAGGACCGCAATCACGCTGCGACCATTGTTGTGCCAGCCGTGGACAAGCGCCATCAGTTCGTCGGTCGTGCGCTCGTCGAGCGAGGCGAAGGGTTCATCCAGAAGTATGACCCGTGCGTCCTGAAGGATCAGGCGTGCAAACAGGGCGCGATGCCACTGCCCTGTCGAGAGCGCGGCGATCGGGGCGTGCTCGTAGCCGTCGAGACCGACATTGGCGATGCAGGCGCGCGCGCATTCACGGTCGACTTTCGAGACCGCACGGAAGGCTCCGCTTCGAGGCCATGCGCCGAACATCACGGTCTGAAGGACGGAGACCGGGAAACTGCGATCGATTTCCGGCGCCTGGGGCAGATAGGCAAAGCGCCTTGGCGAGACGCGCCCGGTGTCGATGCGTCCGCTGCTCAATGGCAGCAGGCCCATGATGGCCTTCATCAGCGTGCTCTTGCCAGCGCCGTTGGGACCCGCAATGGCTGTCAGGGTGCCGGGCTCGAATATCCCTGATATGTGATGGACGGCCGGAAGCCTGCGGTAGGCAACCACAACATCCGTGAGGGTAATGGCAGGGGTCATGCCTGCGCCCAGACGAACGCAAGCCAGAGCGTTGCTGCCGCAACGGCAACCGGGGCGAGGCGGTCGAGAAGACCCGCCGAGAGTGGGTTGTGATCGCGCATGGCGGACTAACGTGCTGAAAAGTTGGGCATGTTAGCATGTCGCGCGTGACTGGCAGAATCCTTTTTTGCCTCCCGTGCGGCCGGGCGTTACCTTGCAGGCTTGCCGATTCCAAATTCCTTGCGGTGTCATCCATGCATCCTTTCGACCGCCTCCACAGCCAGGTGCTTGCTCGCAAGGCCTCTGACCCGTCCCAATCGTACACGGCGAAGCTGCTGTCGGAGGGAACGGCCAAGTGCGCAAAGAAGGTTGGCGAGGAAGCGGTGGAGGTCGCCATTGCGTGCCTCGGCAGCACGTACAAGGAGAAGGTCGAGGAGTCGGCCGACCTGCTTTATCACCTCTGCGTGCTATGGGCGTCGAGCGGCGTGAACCCCGAAGACGTTTATGCCGAACTGCAGGCGCGCGAGGACCGCTCGGGCCTCGACAGCAAGGCTGCGCGCAAGGGTATCGTGAAGTAGTTGCCCGTCATATACGAACTCCCTCCCCCGCGCTGACGCGCGGGTACTCCCTCGCAAGCGAGGGAGAGCGGGTCCTCCTCACGCAGTGAGGAGGTGGATGACCGGCGCGCGGCAGCGCGGCGGGCAGACGGAGGAGTTCCTCCGAGCAGGGCGCGCTTCATCGACGAACTCCCTCCCCCGCGCTGACGCGCGGGTACTCCCTCGCAAGTGAGGGAGAGCAGGTCCTCCTCACGCAGTGAGGAGGTGGATGACCGGCGCGCGATAGCGCGGCGGGCAGACGGAGGAGTTCCTCGCTGCAGGACGCGCTTCACAAACGAACTCCCTCCCCCGCGCTGACGCGCGGGTACTCCCTCACAAGTGAGGGAGAGCGGGTCCGCCTCACGCAGTGAGGAGGCGGCGCTTCAGGCGAGGAGCGGCAGCCACGGCCAGGCGATCAGGCCGCCAATGGCCAACTCGACCACGATGCCGCCGATGTTGGCGGGTGTGATCGCGTTATCGATGAGAGCCGAGAGGATGCGCGCCAGCGCCGCCATGATCCATGCGGCGGCAACTGCGAGGAAGGCGTGGGGTTCCTGCGAGAGCAGCGCATAGAGCGACATGCCGATGAAGATGCCGCCATAGGTCGCGCGCACCTCGGAGATCGAGTGCGCGAGGCCTGGCACAAGCTGGAGGCCGACGAGGCGCAGGCCTGCCTGCGGGTATACGAAGCTGAGGAGGCCGAGGGCGAGGCTTGCGCCTGCGCCAATCACCGAGAGCAGTTCCATGGGGTATCCTTTCCTGTCAGACGAGGCCCGCTTCGACGGCCAGCGCCTTCAGCGAGACCTGCGGGCGCGGACCAAAATGCGAGATGACCTCGGCCGCGGCGATGCCGCCGAGGCGCCCGCAGACATCGAGCGACAGGCCCCGCGAGAGGCCGAAGAGGAAGCCGGCCGCGAACTGGTCGCCGGCGCCTGTCGTGTCGATGACCCGATCGACGGGCTCGGCATCGATGATGTGAACCGCGCCATTGCCCACGACGACGGAGCCCTTGGCCGAGCGCGTGATGGCGGCGGTCCTGCCCCAGCTGCGGAAGGACTGGAAGGCCTTGTCGAAGGTCGGTGACTGGAACAGCGACTTGGCCTCTTCCTCGTTGGCGAAGAGGATGTCCACGTCGGTCTTCATCAGCTCGAGGAATTCCTCGCGCCAGCGGCCCACGCAGAAGGGATCGGAGAGCGTGAGCGCCACCTTGCGGCCGGCTGCGCGGGCATGGGCGATGGCGGTGCGGATCGCGGTCTTGGTTGAAGGCGCGTCCCAAAGGTAGCCTTCGATGAAGAGGATGCTGGCTTCGGCAATCCGGTCGGCCTTCATGTCGGGTGCGTGCAGGTCGGAGGCGCAACCGAGGAACGTGTTCATCGAGCGCTGGCCATCAGGCGAGACGAGAATGTGGCTCGAGGCGGTTGCCGTCGCTCCGGAGACGGGCCTTGCATCGAAATCCACACCCGCCTTGCGGATGTCTTCGGCAAAAACCTGCCCCAGGCGGTCATCGTTGACCTTGCCGATGAAGGCGGCCCTGCCACCGAAGGACGCGATGCCCACCATGGTATTGGCGGCCGAACCGCCCGAGGCCTCGACGGCGTCCTGCATGGACTTGCCCAGGAGTTCCGCGCGGAAGCTGTCGACCAGCGTCATCGCGCCCTTGGCGATGCCGTGGCGGTTCAGGAAATCGTCCGTCGTGGAGGCGAGGACGTCGACGATGGCGTTGCCGACGGCCAGGACGTCGAATTTTGCTTGATGCATTGCCGTTTCCTTATACCTTGCGCGGAACAGATGGGCAGTGAGGTACAGGATCACTGCCCGCCGCACAACCAGAGCCGCCCGCGTCCCCATGTTCTCAAGTGCCGCAGCCGCCTTGTCGCAGATGTTCGATGCCCGGTTCCGCGGGGTGTTCTGGCTGGGCCTCGTGGGCACGGTCGCGCTTTTTGTGGGGCTGATGTTCGGGCTGCAGTGGGTGGTCACTTATGTGCCCGACTTCGGCCTGAGCTGGGTCAAGGAAGCCTTCCGGATCATCTCGGCCTCGCTGCTGACGATCTCGTTCATCTTCCTCGGCGCACCGGTGGCGCAGATGTTCGCGAGCGTGTTCCTCGACCGGGTCGCGGATGCCGTCGAGGCGAAGCATTATGCGGGCGTGCGGCATGGAGCCGGGACAGGGTTCTGGGGGATGCTGAGGGCGGGCCTCGTGTTTTCGGGTGTCAGCTTCGGGCTGAACCTCCTGTCGATCCCCCTTACGCTGGCCTCGTTCGGCATTGGCGCTGCCGTGATGTTCTTCGTGAACGGCTATCTTGCCGGGCGCACGTTCTTCGAACTGGCGGCGCTGCGCCACCTGACGGCGGCGGATGCGCGGCAATTGCGGCGCAAGCACCGGCTGCGCCTGTTCCTGGGTGGTGCGCTGATCGCCGTCTTGTCGATGATCCCGTTCCTGAACTTCTTCGTGCCCCTGTTCGGGGCTGCGATGATGACCCATGAATTCAACAAACTGGTGAAGGGCTGAGAGATGCAGGTGCGCGTGGTCGGGGCCCTTGTCGTGTGCGCACTCGCTGCCGGCTGCCAGACGCTGAATGAATTCACCAGCCGCACGACACCTGCCCTGCCCGAGGCCGCGCCTGCAACGGCAAGCGAACCACGGGCGGAGATTGCTGCACCGGCCCCGCGTACCGAAGAGACCTCATCGCTTGCGGGGCTGGACGCGGCGCGCCTGCTGCAGATATGGGGCGAGCCCACCGTGCGGCGGCGCGAGGCGGGCGCTGAACTTTGGACCTATGGCAAGCCGCGTGCGGGATGCACGGTGCTTGTCTATCTCTATCCGGGGGCCGGCGGCGCGATGACGGTCACGCGCAGCGAAGCATTGCCCGGAGGCACGGGCAGTGCTGCGGTGTCGGCCTGTGCACGCGCCAACGCGCTGTCGCCCACCAGCTGACCCAGGCCTAGAGCACGCGTTCAAAGGGGGCGAAGTCCTGCCGGCCCTCGACCTCGCGGTGGTTCTTCAGCGCCCACCAGACGCTCGGGAAGGCGAGTTCGTTCCAAGGAATCTCCTCCCACGCGAAGAGGCGCACTTCGAGGCTCTCGGTGCCTGCGGCGAATTCCTCGCGTGCAAGTGTCGCGCGGTAGATGAGTTGCACCTGCGAAATTCGCGGCACAGCGTATATGCCGAGCAGGCGCTCGATGACGATGGGAGCCTGCGCCTCCTCCCAGGCTTCGCGCGTTGCACCTGCGGCGGGGGCCTCCTGTTCTTCAAGGTAACCCGCGGGAATCGTCCAGAAACCGTGCCTTGGCTCGATGGCGCGGCGGCACAACAGGATTCGTCCGTGCCAAGAACAAACGGCACCGGCCACAATCTTCGGGTTTACGTAGTGAACGTGTCCGCATGTTGTGCAGACGTGGCGCTCCATGTTGTCCCCGTCGGGCACGCGACGCTCAAAGCTGCAACAGGTGCGTGGTGAAGGCGTCCGGGAAAAGCCAGTGTCCATAATGTCACTTGTCCTCAATGCACGTTCCGGTTCAAATTCGCCGTGAATCCTCGCACTCGCGTGCGATTATTTCACCGGACCGGGAAAATGGCAAAGAGCTTCGACCTGGCGACCTCGCCCAGCCACCTGCTGCGACGCGCGAACCAGTTCGCCAATGATCTGTACACGAATGAAGCAGATGGCTCGGCGCTGACGCAGCGACAGTTCGCGGTCCTGTTTGCCATCGACAAGCGCGAAGGCGCCAGCCAGACGGAACTCGTCCAGGCCACCGGCATCGATCGCTCGACGCTGGCTGACATGATCGTACGCATGCAGAGCAAGGAGCTTCTTGCCCGCAAGCGGACGGACGCCGACCAACGCGCGAATTCGGTACGCCTGACGCCCGTGGGCCGGCGCGCACTGCGGTCGGCCATGCCCGCCATGCTGCGTGCGGAAGCCGGCATCCTCGACGTGCTGCCGCAACGCCTGAAGGCCGAGTTCATCAAGGCGCTGACGATGATCGCGCAGGCCGCCATCGACGCGCAGATCGCGGCGGACGAGGAAAAGGCCAAGGCCAAGGCGAAGAAGAAGCGCTAGTCCCTGAAGGAAAGACGTGGGTGGTCTGCCTTCGCAGACCATGACAAGGTTTTTATGCGGGGATCGTCTGGGTCCTCCTCGCTTGCGAGGAGGTGGATGACCGGCGCGCGATAGCGCGGCGGGCGGACGGAGGAGTTCCTCGCTGAAGGGCGTGCTTCATTGACGATCTCCCTCCCCCCGCTATCGCGGGGTACTCCCTCCCAAGCGAGGGAGAGCGAAAGTGTTTGGGTCCTCCTCACGCAGTGAGGAGGTGGATGACCGGCGCGCGATAGCGCGGCGGGCAGACGGAGGAGTTCCTCGCTGCAGGGCGCGCTTCAGTGACGAACTCCCTTCCGGTCGCGCCTATCAGTGAACCCTGGTCAAAAAACACTGTCATGGTTCGCGCAGGCGAACCACCCACGTCTGTTCGGCGTGTGGTGCTGAAGGAAAGACGTGGGT
>JBILGJ010000414.1:0-2672 GCA_044351125.1 Micropepsaceae bacterium | reverse complement strand
CTGCGTCGCAAAGCCGCTTGGTGGCTGACCGACCAGGGTGAAGCTGCGCATGCCTACTTCGGGAGCGAAGGTCTGGAGCGGGCGCAGTTCAACCTTCGACCATCCGCCCGTGCGCGCCGTACCCTTCACCGTGATCACGGCCGAGGGCGGGTTCTTCTTGCTGATCGCCACATCGACCGTCAGCACCTCATAGATGGTCTTCTGGCCGTTGCTGGCCGCGGGGGCCGGCTTGGGCGCAACGGGCGCCGGAGCGGGTTCGGCTGCAGGCGGCACCGGTTGCACGGTCACGGGTGAGGGCGTCGTCACCGCTGCGGGCGGCGTCGGCTCGGCTATGGGTGCCACGGGCGCGGGTGCCGGCGGCGGTGCGACGACGGGCGCGGACGGAACGGGCGCAGGTGCCGGTGGCGTTGCGGGCTGGACGAGGGGGGCTGCAGGCGCTGCAGGTTTCGCCGGTTTGGGATTGGCGCGAACTGGTGGCGGCGCCTTTACACCTGGCGCAGGCACAGCAGGCACCGACGGTACGGGGTTGAAATTGTCGTCTTCGTCGTCTGGCATGCCATCGGCGAAGGAGGGGGAAAACTGTGCCAGCACCAACGCGCAGACACACGCAGCCGTCGCCGCAAGAGATCGTAAGGTCATGCCACCACTCCAGTCGCTTCTATCGTTTGCAGGGCCGTCCGCGATGAACTAAACCCCTGTTGTTCCCTCATTTCCTATTCAAGTTTGGAGGCTTTGTCATGGGTCCACTGCACGGCGTGAAGGTGATCGAGTTCGCGGGCATCGGTCCCGGCCCGTTCTGCGCGATGCTCCTCAGCGACATGGGCGCAGAAGTTGTAAGGATCGACCGAAAGGGCGGCCGCGGAGCCAACAAATTCGACATCACGAGCCGGGGGCGTCGCTCTCTTGCACTGGATCTAAAAAATCCGCAGGCCGTCCAAACCGCCCTGAAACTGATCGCCCAGGCGGACGCCCTGCTCGAGGGGTTTCGACCAGGGGTTATGGAGAAACTGGGTCTTGGGCCCGACGTCGCGCTCAAGGCCAACCCGAAACTGGTCTATGGGCGCATGACCGGCTGGGGCCAGACAGGGCCGCTCGCGCAGGCCGCCGGGCACGACATCAACTACATCGCGCTGACCGGCGCGCTGCACGCCATCGGCCGCAAGGGTGAAACGCCTGTGCCGCCGCTCAACCTGGTCGGCGACTTTGGTGGCGGGGCGCTTTATCTCGCGTTCGGCATGGCATGCGCCCTGTTTGAAGCGCGCGGTTCCGGCAAGGGGCAGGTTGTCGATTGCGCGATGACCGATGGCGCGGCCTCGCTCATGTCCATGTTCTATGGCTTCAAGGCGATGGGCATGTGGTCGGATGCGAAGGGCGAGAACCTGCTCGATGGCGGCGCGCATTTCTATGACACCTACGAGACGGCTGACGGGAAGTGGGTGTCGATCGGTTCGATCGAGCCGCAATTCTATGCACTGCTGCTGCAGAAGACGGGCATCACCGATCCGGACTTCCAGGCGCAGATGGACCGCTCGAAGTGGCCCGCGCTGAAGGCAAAGATCGCCGCTGTGTTGAAGACGAAGACGCGGGCGGAATGGGATGCGCTGATGGAGGGCACCGATGTCTGCTATGCGCCCGTCCTCTCGCTGAGCGAGGCGCCGCATCATCCGCACAACAAGGCGCGGGAGACCTTCCTTGAGATCGGCGGCGTCGTGCAGCCCGCGCCTGCGCCGCGCTTCAGCCGTACGGTGCCGAAAGTCCAGGGACCTGCGCCCGAGGCCGGACAGCACAACGAGCAGATCCTGACAGACTGGGGCTTTGCCGCGTCAGATATCGCAAGCCTCAAGTCATCGGGTGCAATCTAGTGGCGGCGCTTCCGGGTACGACCGGCCGCCGGCGCATTTACCTGATGCGTCATGGCCATGTTGACTACTTCGCGCCCTCGGTGCGTGCAGCCGGATCGACCGACCATGTGCCCCTGACGCCCTTGGGTCGCGAGCAGGCCCTTGCAAGTGGTTCGGCGCTTGCGCATGTGCGCTTTGACCGGACCCTCTGCTCGGGGCTCCCGCGCACGCAGCAGACCGCCGAGATCGTGGTCGGAGAGAACGCGGATGCAGGCCACCTGAAACTCGAGATCGATGCGGGATTTGTCGAGATCAAGGGCGGGCGCATCCTCGAGCCCGTCAAGAGCCGGGAAGAATTGTCGGCGCGCATGGCGTTCGAGTTCGACCGGGCAGCCGAGCCTGGAGCTCGGATGCTGGGGGGCGACTCGTTTGCCGAGGTTCAGGAGCGTGCGGTGTCCTCGATGAAGCGGCTTCTGGCCGAGCCGGGGTGGCACACGGCGCTCGTTGTGGCGCACGAGGGCACAAACCGTCTTGTTCTGAGCTGGATGACGGGAGCAGGCCTGAGGGCCGTGCAATCGTTTGAGCAGGACCTTGCCTGCATCAATGTGCTGGACTTCGACATGGTGCCGCGCGAGGACGGTGCCGTGGGCACCGAAATCGAGCGACGGTTCATCAAGGCCGTGAACCTGACGCCTTACAATTACACCAAGCATGGCATGAACATGACGGCGCTCGAGGCCATCTTCGCGCGCAGCTAGACCCTGTCGGGATGGATTGCGGCTGTCGCGGAACAGAAAAGCCCGGTCGCGTTAGGGCCCGGGCGTTGGCGAG
>JBILGJ010000413.1:0-2674 GCA_044351125.1 Micropepsaceae bacterium | reverse complement strand
TCGCTCCGCCGTGGGGCAGAGGGTGAGCCGACGGTAGCGAAGAGGTATCCGAGAAGGAGGGCGCCGGCGGTGAGTGGGTTTGACATGGGACGAGTACGTAAAGGGTCGCTCGCCGGCCGTCGATGCCCGCCTTGCCGGTTGCAGGCCTACCCTTGACGTTACAGGTGCGAGGACACGCGTGACAGCAATGCATGTTTGCGGGAGCATGGCGGGAGCCTGCCATGGGTGGGACACCCGCTGTCGCTTGATTTCGTGAGGCCCCTCGCCGGGCAACAGGTCGAAGCTCAGGCCTTCTTGCGCATTGCGCGCTGCTCGCTCCAGAACTGTTGAATGTTCGTGGATGTGAGGAGGGAAAACGCACAAAAACCGTAGCTGATCGGTATTACGATGAGCCCAAGCAACTCCCATGAGGCGGTTGGAGCGGATGTGAAGGCAAAAAAAGCTCCATACAGTGCTGCGAGTGCGAGCAGAACGCCGAGCAGCATAACGGATGGCTTGTTGCCTGCATAAGCCCCGAAACACAGCACCAGAGTGAGGGCAAGTCTTACCAGCGGTTTATAAGCCTCGGACGGTTTGTTCAGGATTGTCGTGGTGCCGATCAGGGCGGAGACCGCAAGAATCGCCACAAGTATCAAGATGAGCTTGAATCGACCGGCCTTGGCTGATGGTGAGTAATCCAAAGTGTCTCTCCCATTTGGTCGCCGGAGTGGAAAATTCGTTCCAGTTGTCTCATTCACTCGCCCTGCTTGTTCAGCGCGCGCTGGAAGGCGGGGCGTTCCATCAGGGCGTCGAGGTAGCGCAGGGTGTTGGGTTTGTAGCGGGCGTCGAGGCCGAGGCTGCGGCCGAGATAGAGCGCAAAGTGCACCGTGATGTCGGCCATGGTGAAGCGGTCGGCGCAGAGAAACTGCTTGCCGCCTTCGAGTGCGCTTTCGACCGAGCGCAGGCGCGCGTTGAACCAGATGGCATAGTCTTCGGCGGCCTGCGGCAGGCGGCGTTCGGGTGGCTCGAGCCTTGTGTAGCGCAGCACGATGGTCTGCGGAAAGGTCAGCGTCGCGTCGCTGCGGAACAGCCAGTTGATGTAGTCGCCATAGGCGGGCTCGTCGGGGCCCACGCGCAGCGGCGTTGGTGCGTGCTTCTCGGCAAGGTAGTGGCAGATGCCCGACGATTCCGTCAGCGTCGTGCCGCCGTCGACGAAGGCGGGCACGGTGCCCAGCGGGTTGATGTTCAGATACCCCGGATAGAGCGCGCGGGGCGGGAAGGGCATGTTGACGAGCTCGTAGGCGAGACCAAGTTCCTCGAGCGCCCAGAGAGCGCGCAGCGAGCGGGCGTCCTTGCAGTGGTAGAGCTTCATGCCGTTCCCTGTCCCCGTTTTTTCAGAAGCCAAGCAGGCGGGCGTAGCGGTCGCGGTGGAAGCTTTCGCCGCCATAGAGCGCTTCGGCCACGCGGGCGCGCTTGAGGTAGAAGCCCGCGTCATGGGCGTCGGTCATGCCGATGCCGCCGTGCATCTGGATCGTCTCGCTGGAGACGAGGTGCAGCGTCTCGGCGGCGCGGGCCTTGGCGAGGCTGGCCCATTCGGCGATCTTCGGATCGTTGCGGTCGAGCGCATCGAGTGCTGCGCGCACGCAGGACTTGGTCATCTCGAGTTCGCCGAACATCTTTGCAGCGCGGTGCTGGAGCGCCTGGAAGCCGCCGATCACCTGCCCGAACTGCTTGCGTGTCTTCAGGTATTCCGACGTCATCTCGAACGCGGCTTCGGCCTGGCCCAGCATTTCGGCGGCAAGGCCGATGCGGGCGCGGTCGAGGATCTGCTCGAGCAGGGTCGCGCCTTCGCCGATGGTGCCAAGCGGCTCGGCGTCGACGTCTGTCAGCGTGATGTCGGCTGCGCCGCGGCTGTCGACGGTCACGAGTTCATGGCGCGCAAGGCCGCGTGCATCGCCCTTGACCAGGAACAGCGTGATGCCCTTCGTGTCGTGCGCGGTGCCAGACGTGCGGGCGCTGACGATGAAGAGATTGGCCGTGTGACCATCGGCGACGAAGCTCTTGCAGCCATTGAGGACCCAGCCCGGTCCCGACTGGATCGCCTTGGCGGCGACGCGGGTCGGGTTGTGGTGTGCGCTTTCCTCGATCGCAAGTGCGGCAATCGTGCGGCCTTCGGCGATGGCTGGAAGATGAGCCTTTTTCTGGGCGTCCGATCCGCCAAGCATGACGGCCGAGGCGCCGACAAGGGCGGCTGACAGCAAGGGCGAGGAGACGAGCGTGCGGCCCGCTTCCTCGAGGACGAGGCCCAACCCCACATACCCAAGACCCGATCCGCCGTGCTCTTCCGGCACGATGATGCCGGGCCAGCCGAGCTCGGTCATCGCCTTCCAGAGGTCGTCGTCGCGGCCGTTGCGCTTTTCGTCGCGCATCTTGCGCAGGCGCGTGACGGGGGCGCGGTCGCGTACGAATTCGCGCGCGGAATCCTTCAGGAGTTTCTGTTCTTCCGAGAGTGAGAAGGTCATTGTGTGTCCCTCAGGCCCAGCACGCGCTTGGCCACGACGTTGAGGTTGATTTCCGTAGTGCCGCCTTCGATCGAGTTCGCCTTGGCCCGCAGCCAGCCGCGGGTGACGGCGAGTTCGTCGGTCTTGAAGCCTTCGCCGGCCCAGCCGAAGGCACGCGAACCCGCGGCCTCGAC
>JBILGJ010000082.1:0-9271 GCA_044351125.1 Micropepsaceae bacterium | reverse complement strand
GGATCTTGAGGTTCACCACATTGAGGCGATAGAGCAGGTCCTCGCGGAACGAGCCGTCACGCACTGCCTGCTGCAGGTCGCGGTTTGACGTCGCGATGACACGGATATTGACCTTGACCGGCTTGGAGCCGCCGACGCGGTCGATCATTCGCTCCTGCAGGGCGCGCAGCAGCTTTGCCTGAAGGCGCACATCCATCTCGGAGATTTCATCGAGTAGCAAGGTGCCGCCATCGGCCTCCTCGAACTTGCCGACGCGCCTTGCAATGGCGCCGGTGAAGGCTCCCTTCTCGTGACCAAACAGTTCGGACTCGAGCAGGTTGTCGGGGATCGCTGCACAGTTCACGGAAATGAACTGCTTGTCGGCCCGGTTCGACTTGCGGTGCACGTGCTGGGCCAGGACTTCCTTGCCGGTACCTGACTCGCCGGTGATGAGAATGGAGGCTTCGCTGGGTGCAACCTGCTCGGCGAGGGCGATCACGTCCTTCATCGCCTTGTCCTCGAAGACAAGCTGGTGGCTGTCGTCGGAGACTGCCGCGAGCACCGCGGCGATCAGCTCTGCATCCGGGGGCAGGGGGATGTATTCCTTGGCGCCGCCCCTGATGGCCTCTACTGCTGCACCGGCGTCCGTCCCGATGCCGCAAGCCACGATTGGTACATGGATCCGTTCGTTTCGCAGCTGGTCGCTCAGGTTTGCAACCGAGAGTGCGACGTCGACCATGAGAAGGTCTGCGCCGCGACCATCGCGCAGTTCCGCAACAGCCTGGTCGATGGTGGTGCAATGCGCCACCTTCGCTCCCCTGGCGATTGCGATCTTCGTGGCGGTTCCAATCTGGCCGTTCAGCTGTCCGACGATGAGCAGGCGCATGGCTGTGTGTTCTTCCGGTTAAAGTTCAGACGCGTTCACTCTTGACGATTTCGGTCATGGTTATTCCCAGCCGGTCCTCGACGAGAACAACCTCGCCGCGGGCGACAAGGCGGTCATTCACGTAGATGTCGATGGCCTCGCCGATCTTGCGGTTGAGCTCGACAACAGATCCCCTGCTGAGCTTGAGCAACTGGCTGACTTCCATCGTCGACTTGCCGAGGATTGCCGACACGTTGACATTGACGTCGAACACGGCCTCGAGGTCAGCCGCCGTACGACGTGTTTCCGGCTCGGCCGGCATGTCCATGTCCGTGGAGGCTTGCGACTGAAGGTCGGTAAGGGTGATGTCGCCGGCTTGTGTCATGACTGCTCTCCTTCAGTGAATTGCGATGGCTGCCATTGGCGAAGCCGTTCTTCGATGGATGAGAACGTGGCTTCCAAATTCTTCTCGATTCCGCCTTCCGCCCACTCGATCCGGCAGTCGCCTGGTCCCATCGCAGGTTCCGGCATGATGACGATTCTGCCGGAAAATCCGTTCTGTGCGACGAGGTCCTCGAGACGGCTGCGCAGGTAGTCCGCGTTGTCCGGCGTGACGGTCACGACAAGCCTTGCCTCGCGGTACAGCTTGTGGAGGCAATCGCTCAGGAACCGCTCGAGTTCGATCTGCGGTGCGATCAACAGAGCGCCACCCGCCAGCTTCCTGGCGACCACAAGCGCGAGCGCTGCGCTGTCCTGCCTTACTCTTTCGATATGGCGGTCAAACTGCTCGATGAGCGCCGTGGCGCTCTGCGCGATCGCGCTCAGGGCTACTGCCTGTGCGTGGGTTGCCTCTGCCAACGCTTCCTGTCGGCCCGTGGCGTGGGCTTCCTTGCGGATGCTCTCGACTTCGTCTGCAGCGAAGGTGCTGCGACCCTTGCCGCCTCCGGACAGGCCACGGACGTTGTCGGCCGCGAAGACGGTGTCGAACTGGAAGCGGGTTGGGCCGGGGGCGGTATTGCGTGTGGTCATGGTCAGTAAACCAGCTCGTCTTCGGCCTTGCCGGCGGACAGCATGATTTCGCCCTTGTCTGCGAGTTCCTTTGCAAGGGAGACCAGGCTTGTCTGGGCGGTGTCGACGTCTTTCAGGCGCACAGGGCCCATGGACTCCATATCATCCTTGAGAATTTTTGCTGCGCGCTCGGACATGCTTGAGAAGAAGAGATCGCGCAAGGTTGGCGATGCACCCTTGAGCGCGAGTGCGAGCTTGTCCTTCTCGAAGGATCGAAGGAGGGTTTGCATCGAACCGGTGTCGAGCCGGCTCAGATCCTCGAAGGTGAACATCAGCGACTTGATCTTCTCGGCAGCGTCGCGGTTTCGTTCTTCGAGTGCTGTCATGAAACGCCCTTCGGTCTGACGATCGAAGGTGTTGAATATCTCTGCCATCTGTTCGTGTGCGTCGCGCTTCTGCGTGCGGGCGAGGTTCGACATGAATTCCTGGCGCAGTGTAAGCTCGACCTTGTCCAGGATGTCCTTCTGGACCGATTCCATTCGCAGCATCCGGTTCATGCATTCAACGGCAAAGTCCTCGGGGAGGGCGGCCAGCACCTTCGATGCGTGGTCGGGCCTGATCTTGCTGAGGACTACCGAGACAGTCTGGGGATATTCGCTCTTGAGGTAGGTTGCGAGAATCTGCTCGTTCACATTGCCGAGCTTGTCCCACATCGTGCGACCGGCCGGTCCGCGGATTTCCTCGAGGACCTGCGCGACGCGGTCCTTCGGCAGGAACTTGGTGAGCAACCGCTCCGTCGTGTCCAGTGTACCGAACACCGAACCGGTCGAGGACATCTGCTGGACGAAATCAATCAGGAGCTTCTCGATCAGGTCAGACGAAACCGTGCCGAGATTGGCCATCGTCTGAGAGATTTCCTTGACCTCGTCATCGTCGAGTGCGCCCCAGATCGAGGCGCCATATTCGTCGCCGAGCGCCAGCATGAGCACTGCTGCGCGTTCCGGGCCTGTCAGGCCTTCAAAGTCGGTCTTGACCGATGATTTCGCTGGTTTCGCCATCTGGTGATTTCCGCGCCCCTTACTTCGTCTCGTGGAGCCACTGGCGGACGATGCCCACCGTTGCTTCCGGGTGCTTCGATGCTATTTCGCCTACCTTGTGGATCGAGGACTCCTTCACCTGGCCCTCGACCTGCGAGATATCGATCATGTTCTGCAGCTGAGGCGCTATGCCTGGGGCGACTGCCACGGGCTGCGCACCGGCGGGACCCGCGGCGATCATGCCGCCGATGGGCACGGCCTGAGCAACAAGCAATCCACCGGTCGCCGTCGAGGACAGTGCCTTGATCATCGGCCGCATCACAAAGAAGATCAGCAGAAGAGCTATGATGCCGATGCCAACGAACTGGCTGAGATAGAGGATGTCACTTTTCTCGAGACCGAGGAGTGGTTCCTCGGCTGGGGGGAGCTGCTCGATCTCTGGCTGACTGAAGCGGAGATTGACGACCTTCAGCTGGTCGCCGCGCTGGTCACTAAAGCCGATCGCGGATTTTACCAGCTGCTCGATCTGCTGCATTTCTTCGGCTGAGCGGGGCTGGTAATTGCGGGTGCCCTTGCCGTCCGTGGCGTAGGAGCCGTCAACTGCAACGGCGACCGACAAACGCTTGATGTTGCCGCCCTCGACCACCTCGGTTTGCGATGTCTTCGAGATCTCGTAGTTGATTGTTTCCCTCGTCTGCTTGTCGCTGGATGAGCTTGAGCCGCCACCTTCGGACGCATCGGGGAGCGCGTTGGCCACGGTGACGCCCTGTGAAGCGCCATCCTGGCTGGAGGATGCGGTCTGGTCGGTGACTGTCGAGCGAACGACCTGGCCCTCGGGGTCGAATTTCGTGCTTTCCCGCGTGATCCGGCTGTAGTCGAGTTCGGCGGATACCTGCACGCGGGCGCGGCCGGGGCCCACGATGCCGGAAACAATGTCCTCGACCTGCGCGCGTACGCGGTCCTCGAAGCTTGCGGTTTGCCGCTCCTGCTGGACCGCAACGGGGCCACCGTTGGCTGATCCACCGCCGGCCAGCATGTTGCCCTTTTCATCGATGACCGTGATGCCGCTGGCGCTCAGGCCGGGAACTGCCGATGCAACCAGGTTCTGAATGGCAACGACCTGGGCCGGCTGGATCTGCCCGCGGGCCTTGATGACAACCGAGGCGGTCGGTGCGGCCTGGCGTTCGGCGAAGAGTTCGCGCTTGGGAATGTTCAAATGGACGCGGGCGTTGGCCACGGCCTGGATCGAGCGAATGGTCCGTGCGAGCTCGCCCTCGAGGGCGCGTACCAGATTGATGTTCTGGACGAAGCTTGTCTGGCCAAAGGACTCGGACCGGTCAAAGATTTCGTAACCAACGGATCCGCCGGCCGGCAGGCCTTCGCCTGCCATCTCCATCCGCAACTTGAGAGCCTGGTCGGAGGGCACCATGATGGTGGCGCCGTCGCCGAGCATCTCGTAGTCCACCTTCTTTGCGTCCAGTCGGGCGACAATCTCGGCGGAGTCGCGCGGGTCGAGGTTCGAGAAGAGCAGGGTCTTTGAGGGTTGTGCCAGAAAATGCGTGGTCAGGATGTAGCCGCAGGCTGCCGCGACCACGAGCCCCACCACGAAGGCAAACCGAAAAGCGCCGAATGACTTCAGGGCTTCCATGAGAATGCTGCTCCCACACCGTATTCTTGTTCTGGTTGGGGGTCGCGTCCTGCCTTGGGGGCATGGCGCTGGTCCCGTCTAGGCAAAAATTACCCATGGTGCAGTAAAGGCGCATTTAATGAGAGATCAACAAAACATGAAAGGCCGGGAGCGGTGGTCCGCTCCGGCCTTTCGAAAGTCTTATCGTCCGTTTACGGACTAGTTGCGGTACTGCTGAACCCGCGTGGTGCGCAGGCCTGCGAGGCCGTACTTGTCAATCGCACGCTGCCAGGCGAGGAACTCCTCGACCGTCAGGGTGTAACGGGTGCAGGCTTCCTCGAGGCTGAGCAGTCCGCCGCGAACGGCAGCAACCACTTCGGCCTTGCGACGTATCACCCACCGCTTGGTTCCCGGCGGAGGCAGATCGGCAATCGTCAGTGGACTCCCATCCGGTCCGATAACATAGGTAACCCGGCCGTGCCGTTCTTCGCTCATCACTGTACACGCTCCTGCACTTGTATTTCCCACCTGTTCTGCAAAGCGTACCTCGCCCGAATGAAAACGAGCCAAAGAAACACGCTTAACACGGCGTTGCCGGGATCCATGCGATTTCCATGCCGGTCGAAATGAGACATTCAATATGGTGAATGCCTCATCATGTCCCTATCGCTTCAGTCTGGTGAGTTCGTCCAGCATTTCATCGGCTGTGGTGATGATCTTCGATGCAGCCGAATAGGCACGCTGAATGATTATCATGTCACTGAATTCTTCGGCGATGTCGACGGTCGACTGCTCAACGGCCTTGCTCGAGATCTTGCCGGCGCCGGCCTCGTCCGCGGCCTTCATGCTGGGTGATCCGGACTGCGTCGTCTGGCGATATGAGTTGCCAGTAACGGTTCCAAGCCCATCCGCATTCGCGAAGGTGGCGATTGGCAGCTTGTACAGGTTGCGCTCGATGCCATTGGTGAACTGGGCGACGACAAAGCCTTCTTCGTCCACGCGAACGCCGCTCAGCCCGCCAAACAGCGTGCCGTCGATGGTGCTTCCATAGAGCGAGGAGGTCGTGTCGAACTGCGTGAAGCCGTTCGCCTGTCCGGCGGTGCCGAAGTTGAAGGCGATTGTCTGAGGTGACAGGCCCGAGCCTGCAACGAACGGGACCGTCACATTAATGTTGGCGGCGGGTGTGGCAATGGTGCCGTTCGTGTTGAACGTCATTGTGCCGGAAGCAATCGGGTTGTTGCCGGCGCCACCGATGTCGGCGGCCGTGCCGTCATACATCACTTCATAGCGCCACTGGTTGGCGGCGGTCTTGACGAAGGCCAGCCGCACGGGACGCGAACCGCCCTGGGTGTCGAAGATTTCCATGGCCGTTTCAAACTGAGGCGTCACCGTGCCTGCCGCCATGTCACCAGCCGTGTAGCCAGTCACGATCGTCTCGGACGATTTGAGGTTTGCCCGCAGCGATGCCGTGGTCGTCGGGAGCGAGGCGCCCGTGACCTGACCGAGGTTGACAAGCTCAACGTTGTTCCGGTTCGCCGGGATGTTGCCGGACGCGTCGAGTGGCCAGCCCTGCAGGTACATGCCGGAGGAGTTGCGGAGATAGCCCTGGGCGTCCTTCTGGAAGGAACCGGAGCGGGTGTACATCACCTCGTCCAGCACGGGTGAGGAGACTGGTGTCTGCGTGACCACAAAGAAGCCCTGGCCGGAAATCGCAAGGTCGGTTGTCGAGCTTGTCTGCAGGATGTTGCCCTGTGCCGAGATCTGCGGTGTCGAAATGCTCTGCACACCGCCCGTGACGGCGCCCGTGCCGTTCGATGAGAGAAGGCTCGAGAATTCGTTGCGAGAACCCTTGTAACCAACGGTATTGACGTTGGCGATGTTCGTCGAGGTGTTGGCCATGGCGCGGCCGTTGGCGGAAAGGCCAGCGACGCCCGTATAGAGTGCACCGTAAAGACTCATGATCTGACTTCCTGTTTCAAGTTGGGGAGCGGTTCACCCTTCGGATGTTCCGCTCCCGTTGCTTGACCACGAGGCGTTCTGCCCCATGCACTCGACACGATCCTGGCTTCCTGTTTTTCTAGTTTTTGAAGCCAGTGATCTCACTCAATTTCACTTTCCTCGTTCCGATAAACATCAGCGGATCGGAGGCTGACATGTCTATTTCCGAAATCATTCCCATGCCGGTGATGGTCGCGGGGATGGGCTTTCCGTCTGCGGCGGTTGCCGCCACGGAAAGGCGATAGGTTCCTGCCGGCATGGTGTTGCCAGCGTTATCCTGGCCGTTCCACACCACGTCGTGCTTGCCTGCGGTAGCGGGCATGCTCAGGGTCTTGACCGGGTTTCCAGCCATGTCGGTGATGCGGACCTGGATGTTGGTCGCAGTCGACGGGAGATTGTAGGTCCAGCGCGCCTCGCCGGCCATCAGTTCGCTTGCGGGGCCTGTGGTCATTGCCTTCCTGCCCAGGAAGGAGACGGCCGTGGCACCGGCTGCCGATTTTGTCGCGGAGACCAGGGTTTCGATGTTCTTGTTGGTCGCGATCTGCTGCTCGACCTGGCTGTAGGACACAAGCTGCTCGGTGAACTTGGTTGCGTCCAACGGCTCAAGCGGATCCTGGTGCTGCAACTGGGCGGTCAGGAGGCGAAGGAAGGTTTCGTAGTTCCCGGTGAGGGACTGCTGTGCCTTGCTGGTGGCAGCGCTGGTTGCGGCGGCTGTGGCTCCGATCTGCATGGCTGGTTCCCTCAGACGTGAATGTCCACGCCGTCAGGACGGCGTGAAGCGATGAATCTTGCGCCAACCGGCTCTGCCGGCAGCTCGGTGCTTTCATTCGTGGGCCCGTAGGCCTGTCCGGACAGTGCGGACTTGTATCGATGGGCGTTGCCTTGCGAGAGCTGGAAGCTCAGCGCATTCGATCCGACATCAAGGCCGGCCTGTCGCAGCTGGTTTTCAAGCGTTCTCGCATCCTGGCGCAGCAGGTCGAGTGTGTCCTGGCGCTCGGCGCGCAATACGGCCTGCACGCGGCCATCGTCAGCGATCTTCAGGGAGATATCCAGTTTGCCCAGATCTCCCGGGGTGAGCGAGATTTCGAACTGGTTCAGGCCCTGCTCGAACTTGCGGGCGATGTTTACCGCGAGTGCGTCGACGGGAACCGGCAGGTTGGGTGCCGCAGCCTGGGGCTGTGCTGTCACCTGACGCAATTCGACTGCAAAGCTGGAGGGTCCAGACTGGGCCGGCGTTGCGGTCTGTGTTGATTGGGCGTCATTGCGGGGCTGCGGGTCGGTGTTGGCTGCAGAAATCGCCTGCTGCGGGTCTTTCGATGTACCGTTGCCCGGGCCTTGAACGGCCGTCTGTGTGTCAGGGCGGGCGGCCGTGATCTGGTCTGGCGACAGGGATGGGGCCTGCGCATCCGGGGTTGTAGCCTGCGTGCCCGGCTTGTCTGCCTGTGTCACGCCCTGTCGCGGTGTCTGGTTTGCGAGGGCAGCGAGATTGGCAAGGTCTGCGGCATCAATCGCGGTGCTGGCCGGTGTGGCAGCCAAGGAGGCGGTATTGGCTTCACCTTGCCGGTCAACAGACTGTGCCTGATTGGCTGATGGGTCCTGTGCGGTGTTTGCCGCGAGAGCCTGTGCCTGGACGGCCGCCGTTGTTGTCACGGGCATGGTGGTGACGCCCGCATCAGATCCTGGCTCAAGCGATGGCACGCTGGCCGGCTGTTGCTGCGGGAGAGCCGCCAGCATGGCGAGGATCGCGGCATCGGTCGGCAATTCGGATGTGAGCTCAGCGCCAGCGCCATCCGCGAGCGACTGGCTCTCGGTGGCTTGCTGAATGGTCAATGCCACCTGGGCCTGCTCGGCTGCAGGCACTGCAGACGGTGTGAGCCCGAGTGGCTCCTGTGCGGTCGTGGCGGGGTGAGTGGCCGCGATGCCGTCTCCTGCGAGCGGCGTTGTCTTGCTGTTGTCTGCCGGGACGGCCTGAGCCTGCTGAAGAAAGGTCTCAAAGCTGTTGTCAGCGCCGGCCTCAGCAGACGACACAAGGTTCCGGCCGGCAGTGGGTGCTGCCGGTGCCAGGAACGATGCGATGTTTGCTGCTGCCGTCATGATGTCCTCAGGCGCACGAATGAACTTGCGAAACTGACTGCAAGGGCCTTGCCAGCGTGATCTTTGGCCCGGATCCGCCAATTTTCGAGATGCTTGGCGCACCGTGTGCGGCAGAGTTTGCTCATGGCGCACGGCAGAAAGCGTCACGGGGCTGCGCTTTTTGCCGAAGCCCGGCGTTGGCACTGCGGTTGCAACCTTTCATGCGGGAAAACGCTGCATTCGCCCGAAATGGCGGTGTTGCGGTGTTCCGGCCTTCCAAATGGCGGGTCAGGGGCAATTTCTGCAGCCATTTCGGAGGCAGGATTTTCCCGTTAGGCAGGAAAGGGAGTCAGGCATGACAGTGTCGGGAAACATATCGCTGGGTGCGATCATGAATACGGCTGCCAGTGCACTGCAGGCCAACCAGACGGCGCTGCGTGTGACTTCCAACAACATCGCCAACATCAACACGGAAGGTTACAACCGGCGTCTTGTCGACTTTGGGCCCCGGCTCACTGCCGACCGCCTTTCGGGCGTGAGCGTCGACCAGATCCGGCGTGTTGCCGATGATTTCCTGGCGCGCGAAACGCTGGATGCCACCAGTTCAGTCGGCCAGTTGCAGGTCCTGTCGTCCTATTTTACGCGGGTGCAAGGCCTGATCGGTTCGATCAATGATGGCAACTC
>JBILGJ010000411.1:0-2675 GCA_044351125.1 Micropepsaceae bacterium | reverse complement strand
AGCATTTCGGCGTGCCGTTCTCGCGCACCGAAGATGGGAAGATCTACCAGCGCGCCTTTGGCGGCATGACCAAGGAATTCGGCAAGGCGCCGATCCAGCGAACCTGTGCTGCGGCCGACCGCACGGGCCACGCGATGCTGCATACGCTCTATGGGCAGAGCCTGCGCTATGATGCGACATTCTTCATCGAATATTTCGCGCTGGACCTCATCATGGAAGAGGGGCGGTGCCGGGGCCTGATGGCCTGGTGTCTCGATGATGGATCGATCCATCGCTTCCGCGCGTCGAAGGTGGTGCTGGCGACGGGCGGCTATGGGCGCGCCTACCAGAACTGCACGTCGGCCCATACCTGCACGGGTGACGGCAACGCGATGGTACTGCGTGCCGGCCTGCCGCTGCAGGACATGGAGTTCGTGCAGTTCCATCCGACGGGTGTCTTCGGCGCAGGCGTGCTGATTACCGAAGGCGTGCGCGGCGAGGGTGGTTATCTGACCAACGGCAACGGCGAGCGCTTCATGGAACGCTATGCGCCGAATGCCAAGGACCTGGCATCGCGCGATGTCGTCAGCCGGGCCATGACCATCGAGATCCGTGAAGGCAGGGGCTGTGGCCCGAAAAAGGACCATATCCACCTGCACCTGAGCCACCTCGACCCGAAGATCATCCATGAGCGCCTGCCGGGCATTTCGGAATCGGCGCGCATCTTCTCGGGTGTCGACGTCACGAAGCAGCCCATCCCCGTGCTGCCGACGGTGCACTACAACATGGGTGGCATTCCCACGAACTATCACGGTGAAGTGCTGACGCTGAAGAACGGCAACCCCGACAGTATCGTTCCCGGGCTCATGGCGATCGGCGAGGCGGCTTGCGTCTCGGTGCATGGCGCCAACCGGCTGGGTTCGAACTCGCTGATCGACCTTGTCGTGTTCGGGCGTGCAGCTGGTCTGAAGTGCGCCGACGACGTGAAGCCGGGCGAGCGGCAGGCCGCGCTGCCGAAGGACGCGGGCGACAACGCGCTCGCGCGGCTCGATCGCTTCCGCAACGCGAAGGGTCGTGTGCCCACGGCCGAGCTGCGCCGGCGGATGCAGAAAGCCATGCAGGACCATTGCGCCGTGTTCCGCGCGAAGGATGTGCTCAAGGAGGGTTGCGACCTCGTCTCGGGCGTCTATCGCGACATGCAGGAGATCGGCGTCAAGGATCGATCGATGATCTGGAACTCGGATCTCGTGGAAACGCTCGAGTTCGACAACCTCATCTCGCAGGCGGCGGTCACGGTCGAGGGTGCGCATAACCGCGAGGAAAGCCGCGGGGCGCATGCGCGCGAAGACTACCCGAACCGCGATGACCAGAACTGGATGAAGCATACGCTGGCGTGGTTCGACATGCAGACGGGCAAGGTAAAGATCGACTATCGCCCGGTCCATACCTACACGCTGTCGAACGACGTCGAGTACATCGCGCCGAAGGCGCGCACGTACTGAGCGCTGCCGGCTTGCGGGTTCTGGTCACTGGCGGGTCCGAGGGGATCGGGCTCGCCATTTCCACGCTGGCGGCGGGCGCGGGGGCGCAGGTCGAGATCTGGGGACGTGACGCCTCACGTCTTGCTGCGGCTGCCCGGTCGAGTGGCGCCGTCTCGTTTCAGTCTGTCGACGTAAGGGACATGGCGGGCGTCAGCGCGGCGGCGTCGAAGCTGCTGGCTGGCGGCCCCCTGGACCGGGTCTTTCACTGTGCCGGATATGCCAAGGCGGCCTTCATCGACGAGGCGTCGGACGAGGACGCGCCGGGCATGTTTGCGACCAACGCCATTGGCAGCGTGAATGTCGTGCGCGCGCTTGCGCCGTCGATGATGGCGGCGCGCCGCGGGGCGATCGTGCTGACGGCATCGGACCTCGGGTATATCGGCTTGTTTGGCTGGTCGATCTATGCGGCAACGAAGCACGCGGTCCTTGGCTTTGGCACGTCGCTGCGCCACGAGCTTGCGCCTCATGGGGTGAGCGTGCAGGTCCTTTGCCCGCCGGCGACTGCGACCCCAGGCTATGACCGCGAGAACCTGACGAAACCCACCTCGGTGCGGCGCGCGGAAGAGGCGGGCGGGGTCATGTCCGCCGTGGATGTGGCGCGCGTTGCGTGGACGCGCTGCGGGCGGGGCGGGGCGCTTATCATTCCGAACCTGTCGTCGCGCATGCTTCATGCGCTGTCGCGGGTTTCGACAGGGCTTGTGCACCGTCTGGTGCGGGCACCGGGTCCGGCCGAGAAGCGCTAGGTCCGATCAGGGCTTCGGGGGCAAGAGTGCGGCCTCGATGCTTGCTGCGGTGGCCTTCCTCCAGGCGTGGCAGCGCGCCACAGTCTCGAGCGTGTTTGCAAGTTTGCGGGGTGCGCTGACGATCTTGCCGGCGCGCGGCTCGAAGAAGCTGCGGATCTCGTCCTCGTGCGCTTTCGTGCACAAGCTTGCCGGCAGGTTGACGAGGCGCGACTTGCTGCCTGCACCTGTTACCTCCACGATGCGGTCATAGTCGCGACGCAGCCATGCCCAAGCGGCTTCGCGGCTTGGGCTGCTGGCGAAGGCCTCGCGCATGTAGTTGAAGATCTCGCGCACGCGCAGGTCGCCCGAGAGGATGAAGGACTGGATGCTCGCGATGGCTTGTGGCTCGCGCGCGGCGGCGAGGGCGCGCACG
>JBILGJ010000412.1:0-2675 GCA_044351125.1 Micropepsaceae bacterium | reverse complement strand
CCGCCATCGCCATGTTCGCCCCGATCCGCTCACGCAGATCCCTTGGTACGGCTTCATAGAAGGTGGGGCGCTGGACGTTAAGCCTCTGGCGGGCCGCCTCAAGCGGTTCGGACAGGAGCTGGATATAGTCCTCGGCCGGCAGCCAAGCCGCTTCCCGCCCGTGGCGGAACGCCTGCATGATGGCCTTGTAGACGGGTTGCCCCGGCATCTCGCGCCCGATCTTGTAGACCCCGCCCCAGGCAATAAGACCAAAACCGAGCGACTTCGTCTGGCTGTAGGAAAACGCAACGACGCACGCCTCACCCAGCGCATCGCGGCTATAGCCCGTCAGGATGTGCCAGAGATCGTGCACGTCCCGCATGCGCCGGCCATACCAGGCATACGGATGCTGAGCGTCGATGACGCCGTCGACACCCTTGCGGCTCTCCTCGGCAAGGCCCTGCGCTGAAATGTTCTCGCGCGTCACAAACGCAAGATAGGCGCGACCCACAGACCCTTCGGGAAGGCTGGCCAGATAGGCATGGTCTGACAGCACCTCGGCAAGTTCCTGCCGGCGATAGGCGATCGCGCCTCCCTTCGGGGTCGAGATGAGCCTCTGGTAGCCGCGCGGGACCGAGTTGCCGCTGAGCGCGCGCATGATCTCGAACACCTGCACCGTGTCTTCCTTGTTCTTGAACAGGCGCAGCAGGGCCTTGAGTGCTGTCAGCGGCCTCAGCCGGAATCCTTCGAGGGCGGCGGTGCTGGCCATCGAGGCCGGGGCTTCTGCGCGATAGGCGGCTGCGTGTGTCATGTCGATCTGGACCATGGAGGAGGGAGGTGGATCACGACTGACAAATTGTCAGTCCCAGGCGGTTTGTCAAGGGCAGCCTCATGCGGGCAGGCTGTCGCCAAGCGCCGCTGACGTTGCAAAAACATCATCAATCTGTGGCAGTCGCGCCTCATTGCCCAGGTGCTGCACGCCAAACGCAGAGGCAGCCCGCGCAAAGCGGAAGTGGAATTCCCAGTCCCGCCCTGGCCAATTCATCTGCGAGAAAACATAGGCGCCATGGAAAAGGTCGCCGGCCCCATTGGTATCCACGACACTGCCTGCCGGAACACGCAGGGCGGGCAGGCGCCTGAACCCGCCGTCGCCGCGCTCGCGCCACACAAGCCCGTTTTCTCCAAGCGTCACGCCGGCAACCCGGCAGCCTTTGTCGCCAAGAAGGCCGACCGTATCCTCGGCGCTGCGCCCAAGCTGTTCGCAGAACCGCTCGCTCACCATCGCCACGTCCACGAACGAGAGCAGCTCGATCGTATTGTCGCGCACCGCGCCGCCGTCGAGCGAGACCAGGATGCCGCGCTCGCGCGCAAGGCGCGCATAGGCGATCGCGGCATCGCCCTGGTGACCGTCGATATGCAGCGTGCGGCACCCCTTCAGGTTCAGTTGCGGAAAGGGGTGAAGGTAATTGTCGTCGCGGCAGCGCACGATGGCGCGCTTGCCGTCGTTTGGCATGATGAAGGACAGTGACGAGCGCTCGACCTTCCGGACATGCAGAGGGATCCGGTAGCTCGAGGCCATGTCCATGAACATGCGCCCCAGCCAGTCGTCACCCAGTGTCGCCAGCAGGTCAGGCACGATCCCAAGCTTGGCGCAGGCAAATGCCGCCGTGACGGCATTGCCGCCAAACGCCACCGCGAAATCGCGCGCAACGGTCTTCTCGTCGCCCCGTGGAATGCGGTCAACGAGAAACGTGATGTCGATATAGGCTTGCCCGATGAACAGCGCCTGCAAGGCCTGACCGCTCCGTTGAAGGGTTGAGGCGAGCATTGTCGCACCCGCCGCGTTAAGTCTGCGCTAAGGTCTGCCGCAATCACCGGCGGCGTGCAACCAGGCGCCGGACGTGCGAAACGTTGCGGTATACGCTGAAAATGGGGCAGGGCGATGAAGCAGACACGAACCTATGAATGGACGCGGCCGCAGGACATCGCCTCGGCCATTGACGGTCTTTCGGGGGCTGATGTCGCCCGGGCCATGGCCGAGGGACGCGTCCCCGCCGCACCCGTTGCAGACCTGATCGGTGTCACTGGATTTGAGGCATCGCGCGGTCGCGTGGTCGTGGGCTTCGATCCGCAGGAGTATCATTACAACGCGCTCGGCACCGTTCACGGTGGTGTCATAGCGACCCTGATCGACATCGCAACCGGCGCTGCCGTTCACTCCCTCCTGAAGGTCGGGCAGGGCTTCACAACCCTGACGCTTGAGATCAAGTACCACCGCGCGGTCACGGTAAACGCCGGCCGACTGACCGCGACGGCCGAGGTGATCGCGCGCGGTCGCGAAATCGCCACCGCCGAAGCCCGTGTCGTTGACCGTAACGATCGCCTGTTTGCGACGGCGACCTCGACGCTCATGACCTTCCGCCTGCCCGAGGCACGCAAGGACGCTGCCGCCAGCAGTTCAGATGGCGCTTGACGGCACGCCTGGCTTCGCGCGTGAATCTGGTCACGGAGGCAAGGCGGTAATCATGCAGAAGCGTTCTTGGCAGGCTCGAGCCATCACGTTGCAGGCGGCGATGCTCGTGTGCGCGCTCGTGGCTGCCGCGGACACCGCTGCACAGGATCAGCCAGCCTCTGTGGCGCCGGTCGTGGTGCGCCAGGGCACGCCCATTCCCGATGAGCCGAGGCCAGTCGAGCGG
>JBILGJ010000410.1:0-2683 GCA_044351125.1 Micropepsaceae bacterium | reverse complement strand
TATCGTCAGCCCCGGCAATGGACGGAAATGAATGCCAGGCATCAGCTTTCCTCCCGGCGGTAGCGAAACTGCAGGGCGATGAGGACAGACTTGAAGACAGGCAGAAGCCCGAGACAGAGGCCAATGGCCAACGGTCCGAGGACCAGGGCATGGACCCAAAAAGGTGGCGCATAGCGCAGCTCGAGGAACATGGCTGTCGCCATCACGATCGTGCCTGCGACCAGAACCACAAAGACGGCGGGACCGTCACCGTGTTCGGCAAATGCGAGATCAAGGTCGCATGCAGAGCATCGGGGGGCGACCTTCAGATAGCCTGCGAACAGTGGTCCGCGTCCGCAGGACGGGCAACGGCAAAGAAGGCCTGACCGCCATACGGGAACTGCTGTGGAGGCCGCGCTCGGGGGAGACATCACGCACCTGTCGGCAAGAGGGATCGCCGGTGCGGATCATAGCGGATCCGGAATGCAAAAAGGCTGCGGCAGTTTTGGCTGCCGCAGCCTTGCTTGGGAAGACGAATGGTCAGTGCGCGCCGATGGCGTGGGCGCCCTCGCCCCACACATAAATGGATGCGAAGAGGAACAGCCACACCACGTCGACGAAGTGCCAGTACCAGGCCGCGGCCTCGAAGCCGAAATGGCTCTGCGGCGTGAAGTGGCCGGCGCGGGCGCGGAAGAAGCAGACAATCAGGAACAGCGTACCGACGATCACATGGAAGCCGTGGAAGCCGGTCGCCATGTAGAATGTTGCGCCGTAGATGTTGCCCGAGAAGTCGAAGGTCGCATGCGAGTATTCATAGGCCTGCAGGGCCGTGAAGATCATGCCCAGGATCACGGTCAGACCGATGCCACGGACGGCATCGCGCTGGTTGCCCGTCTGGATCGCATGGTGGGCCCAGGTCACGGTCGTGCCCGAGGTGAGCAGCACGAGCGTGTTCAGAAGCGGGATGTCCCACGGATCGAAAGTTGCGATGTTCGCTGGCGGCCAACCTGTCAGGCCGACGTCCTGCGGAAACAGCGCGGCATGGAAATAAGCCCAGAACCATGCTGCGAAGAACATGACCTCGGAGGCAATGAAGAGAATCATGCCGTAGCGCAGGCCCAGCTTCACGACCGGCGTGTGCTCGCGGTTGACCACGGATTCCTTCACGACGTCGCGCCACCAGCCGTAGAATGTGTAGGTCAGCAGGGCGAAACCCAGCATCAGCAGCCAGGGTCCTGAAAACACGCCGAAAAGGGGCGATGCCCCCTTGAGCGTCTGGAAATATGCGATCGCGCCCACTGCAGAGACGAACGCGGCGATCGATCCGACGATCGGCCAGGCGCTTGGCTCTACGAGATGGTAATCGTGTCTGACTGGTTCATTTGCCATGGTTTGGCCCCTACGGAGTTTTCAAAGCGGCGACATCGGTCGTGTCGCCCTTTGCTGGAAAGAAGGTATAGGACAGCGTAATCGACTTCAGGCGCTTTGTTTCCGGATCGCTTGCGATCGCCGGGTCGACATAGAACGCGACGCCGAGCTTGGCGGTCTCGCCGGGCTTCAGCGGTTGGCGCTCGAAGCAGAAGCACTGGGTCTTGTTGAAGTACTTTGCGGCCAGCAGCGGCGTCACGTTGAAGGTGGCCGTACCCACCACTTCCTCGCCCGACTTGTTGCGTGCGACGAAATTGGTGAATCCGTTTTCCCCGAGATGGACCTTCACCGAGCGGCGCTCGGGCCCGAATTCCCAGTCGAGGTCGGGCGAGGTGTTGGAGTCGAAGCGAACCTCGATCTGCTGCTCAAGCTGCTCACCCGACGGCCCTTCGGCCCGCAGTGGCGTGCCGTCAAAGCCGGTCAGCTGGCAGAAAAGCCGATAGAGCGGGACCGAGGCATAGGTAAGAGACGCCATGCTGACGAGAATGCCGAGGCACATGGCCAGCACCTTGTCGTTTCGGGAGAGCTTGCGCATCAATCAGTCCTCACATTGAACGCTGGGCGATGTTACCGCCGATCTGGACAAGGGTGACGACGAAAACAAGAGCAACAAAGACAATCAGAAGTCCCGCAAGCGCCCAGTTGCGCTGTGACAGCTTGCGTTTCTCTTCGGGCGACAACTCCATGGTACGCCTTACAGCCCTGACGGTGAGAAGCCCACCAACCGCTCGACGGCCAGGGCCGTGAACAGGGCGAACAGGTAAAAGATGGAATAGGCGAACAGGCGCAAAGACTGACTGCGCTCGCTGTCCGGTGTCGCACGCCAAAGCAGCGCGGCCAGCACGACAAAGGCGAAGCTGCCGATCGCTGCTGTTACACCGTAGACAGGACCGAACCAGCCAAGTGCCCACGGCGCCACCGCGGCGGCCGACATGACAATGCTGTAGCCAAGGATCTGGTTGCGGGTCGCGCGCGAGCCCTTTACCACGGGCAGCATCGGAACGCCGGCCCGGGCATAGTCTTCGCTGCCGGCCAGAGCCAACGCCCAGAAATGCGGCGGGGTCCAGAGGAAGATCAGCAGGAAGAGCGACCAGGCGGCAGGGTCAAATGCATTGCCGGTGACCGTGGCCCAGCCGATCACTGGCGGCAGGGCGCCGGCGGCGCCGCCGATCACGATGTTCTGCACGGTCCATCGCTTGAGCCACATCGTGTAGACGAAAACGTAGAAGGCAATGGTGGCCGCCAGCAGCGCTGCAGGCACGTAGCCCACCGCGAA
>JBILGJ010000081.1:0-9305 GCA_044351125.1 Micropepsaceae bacterium | reverse complement strand
CCCCTGGTGCCCGTCATTCTAGTCGTTCTGGCCTTCAACGTGCTGGGAGACGGTCTCAGGGATACTGCCGATCCGTACCGGCGCCGGTCGTCGTAACCAAACAATCATCACATCTTCGAGAGCCCCCAGCCTTAAGGCAAACATTAGTTTGATGATGTAAGACTGCTTTCCTATATACGTAAACAAAGTCTTTCTGGCTGGTGGGTGAATATCATGAGTGGTGGGGGCGTTGCCCAGGCTGGCGCATCGGGTGACATCGGGCGCATTCTTGGTGTTGGCAGCAAGAAGGCGCCGTTGTGGCGCCGGTGGTGGGTGCTGCTCATAGTGGCGCTGGTCTGCGGTTTTGCCGCATGGATCCTGCTGACACCGGCGAAGCCGACCGTCTACATCCGCGGCAAGGCAGAGGTAGCGACCATCCGTTCCATCGTCACGGCGACGGGAACGCTACAACCCATGGACAAAGTCACGGTCGGCGCTGAAGTATCGGGGCGGCTCGACGAGGTGCTGGTAGACTTCAATCACAAGGTCAAAAAGGGACAGGTGATTGCCCGGATCAATACCGAGGAATTGAATGCCCGTGCGCAGCAGGCGCTTGCTGCGGTTGCGCAAGGCGAGGCTTCCCTTTCCAAGGCCGAGGGCGACTTGTCCCGTGCCGTGACCCTGCGCGACAAGGGATTTGTTTCTTCGGCTGCACATGATGCGGCCCTGGCTGCACGCAACACGGCTGCAGCAAACCTGAGGAGCGCGCGCGCGCAGGCGCAGCAGGCACAGGCCAACCTTGCGAAGGCAGCCATCCTCTCGCCCATCGATGGCATCGTGCTTGACCGCAAGATCGAGCGTGGTCAAACGGTGGCCGCGAGCTTTCAGGCTCCCGAGCTCTTCATCATCGCGTCGGACCTGACCAAGCTTAAACTCACCGTCGATATCGACGAGGCGGACATTGGTGAGGTCTCTGTCGGGCAGGATGCGACTTTCACGGTCGATGCCTATCCCTCCCAGGTGTTCAAGGCGAAGGTCGTCGAGCTGCGCAATGCCGCCCGCACGATCCAGAATGTCGTGACCTATCAGGGTGTGCTCAGCGTCGAAAACGACAAGGGCCTGCTGAAGCCCGGCATGACCGCCACTGCAGACGTTGCCGTCAAGACAGCAGAGAACGTCGTCAGCGTTCCCAATGGTGCGTTGAGGTTCTCGCCCCAGACCACGGCACCCGCCGCGACCATGGCGCCCGTGGCTACGGTTGCACCTGCGGATCCGATCAGCTCCGGCAAGGGGAAGCTATGGGTCGAGGTCAAGGGCAAGGAGCCCGAACCGAGGGATGTCACGCTTGGAATTACCGATGGCCAGCGCACGCAGATCACAAGCTCAAACGTCAAGGCTGGCGAGGAGTTCATCCTTGATGTTGACCAGCAGGCCGGTTCGGGACGCTGACGCGGCATGACCGACGCACCGCTGATCCGCTTTGAAAAGGTTTCCAAGATATACGGAAAGGGTGAGGCAGAAGTGCGCGCCCTTGATGCCGTCGATCTGGTCATCAATGACGGCGAGTTCGTCGCCATCATGGGACCTTCGGGATCCGGCAAGTCGACGGCCATGAACATCCTTGGGTGCCTCGATGCGCCCACAAGCGGCCGCTATTTCTTTCGTGGCATTGATGTCGGCACGCTTGATCGATCGCAGCGCGCGCTTCTGCGGCGGCACTATATCGGCTTTGTCTTCCAGGGCTTCAACCTTCTCAAGCGAACCACGGCTCGCGAGAACCTGGAGCTTCCCCTGATCTATCGGCGGGAGAGCGTTGGGCAGCGCCGGAAGGCTGCCCTGAAGGCGCTCGACCTGGTTGGACTTTCGGATCGTGCGAACCACACATCGTCCGAACTTTCAGGTGGCCAGCAGCAGCGCGTCGCCATTGCGCGGGCGCTGGTGACAGAGCCTGCCGTGATCTTTGCCGATGAACCGACAGGAAATCTGGACAGCGCGCGCAGCCACGAAATCATGAAACTGCTGGACGATCTGAACCGCACGCGGAAGATCACCATCGTGCTTGTGACGCATGAGGATGACATTGCCGGCTATGCCAAGCGGCAGATCCGTTTCAAGGACGGAAAGATCGCGTCTGACACCGTTACCCGCGCGGACGTGCCAGCATGATCTGGACCACGCTGCAGCTGGCATTCCGGGAACTGCGGGCCAACATCCTCCGGTCGCTGCTGACCACGCTTGGGATCATTGTTGGTGTGGCTGCCGTTGTTACCGTTGTCACGCTTGGACAAGGCTTGACCGTGAAGGTTACGTCTGACATTGCCTCGCTGGGCCGCAACCTTCTCTTTGTGCTGCCCTTCACGCCGCAGCGTGCCGGACCTGCAACCCCCCAGACGCCGTTCAAGGTCGAAGACGCAGACGCAATCATGCGCGAGATCCAGGGCGTTCTGGCTGTCGCCCCATCGACGATCAAGCAGTCCCAGGCCGTCTATGGTTCGAACAACTGGTTTGCCCCCGTCAACGGCACGACCAATCCCTACTTCATCGTCCGCGACTGGCCGCTGGCGCAGGGGCGGCTGTTCTCCGAGAGCGAGGAGCGCGGCGGGCGGCCCGTGTGCATCCTGGGGGAGACGCCGCGGCGCGAACTCTTCGGGCACCAGAACCCCCTTGGCGCCACAATACGCCTTGGGCAATCCACGACTTGCGAAGTGATTGGCGTGCTTTCCATGAAGGGGCAGTCAACCTTCGGGCAGGACCAGGACGACATCATCCTCATGCCCATTACCGCCGTGCAACGACGCATGACGGGCAACGATGACGTGCAGCAGATCTGGCTCTCGGCGGTCAGCGCGGAGCGGGTCAAGCCGGTGCAGGAGGCCCTGGCCTCGCTCATGCGGGAGCGGCGACGCATTCGTGCCGGCGAGCAGGACAATTTCCTGATCCGAGACCTTCAGTCGGTATCGGCCCTGGTAGGATCGACCACCGCCCTTCTTACCGCCGGACTGTCGGCAGTGGCCGCCATCAGCCTGCTGGTTGGCGGCATCGGCATCATGAACATCATGCTGGTGTCGGTCACAGAGCGTACGCGTGAAATCGGCATACGCCTTGCCATCGGGGCCCTGGAGCGAGACGTGCTGATGCAGTTCCTGATCGAGGCCATCCTGCTGTCCTGCGTGGGCGGGATGATCGGTGCCGTTCTCGGACTGGCGGGGTCAGCCGGAATTGCCTATGCGATCGACGTTCCGTTCGTGCTCAGTCCGTGGGTCGTGGTGGTGGCGTTTCTGTTCTCGGCCGCGGTTGGGATCATATTCGGGTTCTTCCCTGCGCGGCGTGCAGCCAGCCTCGATCCCATCGAGGCACTCAGATACGAGTAGCAGGGACGTCGTGGCAGCACACTTAGAACGTGCGTTGACCGCCCAGGATCCGGACGTTGCCCGAACCCATGATTTCCTGTGTCAATTCGCCGGTATAGGTGTCGAGGACCACTTCGCCCGAGCCGGCGATGCTCACCGAGGGATTGACCGCGTGTCCCTTGAACACGACCCCGCCTGAACCTGCGATATCGACATCGAAGCTGGTTGCCGCACCGGCTTCGACCTCGACATTTCCCGAGCCTGCGATCCCGACCCTGAACTCGCCCTTCACTTCGGCGGCCTTGATTGTACCGGCACCGGCGATGGAGACCTTCAAGCCTTCGGCCACGGCGCCAAGTTGCAGATCTCCGCTGCCGACAATCCCGATATCGGCGGATTTTACGCGACCAATCTTGCCCGTTGCACTCATCGCCTCGATCGAAACAGGCGCATCCAGATCGCCGGCATTGATCTTGCCGACCATGTCCTCGAATTCATAAGGCGTTCCCGCCGGTGCGGTGATCGTGAGTTTCAGGTCGGAGATTTCTTCCTCGTTGGTCTTAATGCCGAACACCGTCCAACCGGATATCTCCCAGCCCTGCTGGTCCGTGCGCGTGTGAACGAGCTGCAGTTCGTCACCGACGAGCTGTATCTTCAGTTTCCTGAGCGCATCCGGCTTGCCTGTCGCCTGAACGCGCACGGCCTGCCCCGGCGCCACGACCAGGTCTATCTCGGCGACCAAGTCATCAAGCCGAACGCGCTTGGCCCTGAACACCTGATCAACGTTCTGCGGGGAGCCGGAAACGGGCTTTGTCTCGACCATTCCGCCAAGGGGGCCAGACGAGGAGCCGAAGCCGAAAGGAGAGATGGTGAGGCCAGAGCCAGCGTAGGCTGCGAGCAAGCCGCCAGCGGCGACCAATGCCAAGGCAGTTCTGATTTTCGACATCGCCCTATTCTCCCAGTCGGCTGACCGAGGGGGTACGGCTCAGGGCGTCTGCTGCCAGTTGGGACGGCCGCGGTGCAGCGAGGTCGGCGAAGACGATCATCCCTGACACGCCTACGAGGGCGATCGCCGACACCAGCGCAAATACGACGGCCAAAGCGATACGTGCCAAGCTGTAGGACATGGGTACCCCCGATAAGTTCCCTATAGTGTGAGCTACATAATAGATATCGCCGTGCGGTTCAAGGCCCAACAATAATGCGCGCGTATCGCAGCGTCATGGGACCAGCCGGTAACCTCCGCTTTCGGTTAACAGAAGGCTTGCCCGGGCCGGGTCTGCCTCGATTTTCTGGCGCAAACGGTAGATGTGGGTCTCAAGCGTATGCGTGGTGACCGCGGGGTTGTAGCCCCAGACTTCGTGCAGAAGGGTTTCGCGCGGGACAACCTTTTCTCCGGCCCGATACAGGAACTTCAGGATCGATGTTTCCTTTTCGGTCAGGCGGATCTTTGCGTTATCGGGACCCTGCAGCAGCTTTGCGGCGGGCCGAAACGTAAAGCGACCGATCTGGAAGACGGCGTCCTCGCTGTGCGCGTGACTGCGCAGATGGGTCCTGATGCGGGCAAGAAGTATGTTAAAGCGGAAAGGCTTGGTCAGATAGTCGTTGGCGCCTGCCTCAAGACCCTCGACCTGGTCGGCATCGCTGTCCTGGCCTGTCAGCATGAGTATCGGGCAGCGAATGCTTGCCTTGCGCATCAGGCGGCAGACCTCTCGCCCGTCGATATCCGGCAGCCCCACGTCGAGGATGACAAGGTCGGGCGGGTCGCTTTTCGCCCGCTCAAGACCGGCCGCGCCGCTGGCTGCGTCCGTAACCATAAACTCGTTCTGGAGCGCGAGTTGTTCCTTCAGTGACTCCCGAAGTGCATTGTCGTCGTCAACCAGAAGGATGCGTCGGGGGTTGCTCATGACGATTGCTGTCCGCGTGACTTAAATGCCAAGTGATTTGCCTGTCCGGATATGTAGGCTATATCCAATCAATATTGGAGAGCGGGAGTGGAATGAGCGCTAACAAGCGCACCCGAGGCAAAGGCGCCAAGGCCAAGAAAGCCGGGGTCGCGAAGGTAAAGGGGCGCCAAACTCACGCAAATGTCATGTCGACGCCGGTTGTCCGGGTCGCGCGTGCCATCCAGGACCTGCGCACGGCACTGCCCATTGTCATCGTCAACGGTGGCAAGGATGCCTTGCTTGCCTGCGCGGCTGAACTTGCCCGCGACGATGTCATTGCCCTGATGCGCGACTGGAGCCGCTCGCAGGGTCACGTCGTTCTTACGCACAATCGTGCGCGCACCCTGAAGATCAGGCTCTACACCAAGATGGCTGTCCGGGTGGCCTTGCCTGCAGAGACCCCTTCCCGCGCGGCGCGCGCGCTGTCTGATCCCACGCGGGACTTGCATGACCCGCTGATGGGCCCGTGGACAGCCATGCGCGAGCCGCTGCCTGCCAGCGTGCTGCCCGCACTCAGTCTTGCAAAACAGGCAGAACTCCTGCCCTCGCTCGTGGTGCATTCGCTTCCCCGCAGGAAAGCCGAGCGGCTGGCTTCGGAACACGGCCTTGTCGTTGTTCGGTGTGATGACATTGCCTTCGCCGATGACATGGCGCATACGCGTCTTGCCATCGTCGCCCGCGCGCAACTGCCTCTGGCCGGTGCAGAGAACACCCGCGTTCTTGCCTTCCGGCCCGAGGGTGGCGGACGTGAGCATCTGGCGCTGATCATCGGAAGCCCGGAGCCTCCCGGGCCCGTGCTGGTTCGCCTGCATTCCGAGTGCCTCACGGGTGATCTGCTGGGCTCTCTCAAGTGCGATTGCGGGGATCAACTGCGCGGCGCCATCGCTGCCATCGGCAAGCATGGCTCCGGGATCCTGCTCTATCTCGCGCAGGAGGGGCGTGGCATCGGCCTCATCAACAAGCTCAAGGCGTATGAACTGCAGGACCAGGGCTTCGATACGATCGACGCCAATGAGCGGCTTGGCTTCGAGGCAGACGAGCGACGTTTCGCGATCGCTGCCGAGATCCTGAAGTACCTAGGGTACTCGTCCGTCCGGCTCATGACGAACAATCCGGACAAGGTCGGCGTGCTGACGCAGCACGGGATCAATGTCGTCGAGCGGGTGTCGCACCAGTTCCCGACCAACCGCCACAACGCGGCCTATCTTGCCACGAAGAAGGCTCGCGCCGGGCACCTGCTCTAGGCAAATCCTGCCGCCTCCGGCACGGGCCGCACGTGCCGAAACGGCGTTTTTCCGCTGCACAGGTTCTGGCGCAGGGCTTGCTTGACCTGCTCGATGCCCATGATCAGCCAGCCATTTCCCCTGCAGGATCTTCGCGGCGCGCGTCCTGCTGCAGGGCAGACGCCGACCAAGATCGATGTCGGGTTCGATGACCTGATCGACATCATCAATCCCCTGCAGCACGTGCCTATCGTGGGATCAGTCTATCGCGCCATCAGCAACGATGACCTGTCGCCGCTTGCCCGTATTGCCGGTGGAACGCTCTTTGGCGGCGTTGCCGGGTTCCTGGGCGCACTCGCCTCCGGGCTCTACGAGGCAATCGCGGGCGAGGGTCTCGAAGAGACGGTGGTGTCGCTGTTCACACCTTCGGCCCCCAGCAACATTGCGCCGGGCGCGCAGGCCTATCTGACGCAGCAAAACCTTTCGAGTGACGAGATCGAGCGCAGGGCGCTTGGCGCCCTGCCCCGCGTTTCAATCGTGCTGTGAGGCATTGTTGAACTGCCGCGCTACTTGCGGCCGACGATCTCCATCTCGTTCAGGATGCGGTCGGCCCCATCAAGGCGGTCCATGACCCAGAGCATATAGCGCACGTCGACGTGGATCGTCCGGTTGATTGACGGATCGAACCACCAGTCGGCGATGATGCCGTCGATCGTGCCGTCGAAAGCAAGACCCACAAATTCGCCCTTGGCGTTCAGCGTCGACGATCCCGAGTTTCCGTTTGTTATGTCGAGGGTGGACAGGTAGTTGACGGGAAGCGTCTTGAGGCCTGCATGGGCGTAGCGTCCGAACTCACCCTTGCGGATCAGCTCCAGCTGGCGTGCCGGTGAGTCGAACGGTTCGGCGCCGGTGTACTTGTCGGCGATGCCGCGCGCCGTCGTGAAGGCGGACCAGGATGCGCCGTCACGGGCGCGGCCCTTAACGTGGCCGTATGTCAGGCGCAGGCTGCCGTTGGCGTCGGGATAGACCGCCCGACCTTCGGCTGCCGCGTATCGGCGGAAGGCACTCATGTAGGCGCTGCGGGCGGCCTGGAGCTTTCCTTCGCGTTCCTTGTTTTCCGCTTCACGGGCCATGTCCGTTTCGTACATGGCGACGGCAAGGCGCAGGAAGGGGTCAGTCTCAGACGCAAGCTCGGCCGATGACCTGGAGAGCAGCGACAGGCGCCACTGCGTGTCGCCGAGCTTCGTGGTCTCGTAGAGGCGATCGAGGCCCGTCTTCTCGAGTTGGCGGTCGAAGGCTGCGTTGCGACCCGCAGGCGCGAGGGTTCGGTACTCACTGAGGGCCGCCTCAAAGAGCTTGCGGTCAACCTTGGGATCGAAGCGGCGCTCGATCTGGGTCAAACGCTCGGTCACCAGCCTGCGGTCGCGCTCCTGGAATCCGGGCTCACGTTCGGCGTCCGGCTTTGCCTGTTCCTGCGACCAGCGATAGATCGTGCGGGCCGCGGACAAAAGCTGTGAGCGGTTCAAGAGGCCATAGCGGGCAGCCACGAGACGGGCGTCGGCGGACCCGGCGGCAAGCGTGTCGAGCGCATCAACGACCGGCTTGAGCTCGGCCGCGCGGGCGGGGCTCAGGGCCCAGTCACGGAACGCCTTCTCTGTCGATGCCTTGCGTGCAAGAAGTCCGATTGCTTCGGCTCCGGCGAGCTGACCCTCGAGCTTCTTCTTGATGTTGTCGGCGCCGCGCAAGGCATTCGCGTACTTGATCGTCGCGGCCTCGTCGCCTGCTGTCGCGGACTTGATCTGGTTGGAGTATTCAGCGAGGAGGCGCTGCTGGAGCGGGTAGAGATCACTGAAGAAGGCCTTGGCCTCGGCCGCCGTTCTGTGGCGTTCCGTCGATCCCGGGAACCCTGCGAGAAGCACGAAATCACCTTCGTTCAGGCCCTGTGCGGACACCTTTAGCCAGCTCTTGGGCTTGTAAGGAACGTTTGCCTTGTCGAAGGGGCGCGAGGATCCGTCCGGCGCCACGTAGGCGCGATAGAAGCCGAAGTCTCCCGTGTGGCGTGGCCACTGCCAGTTATCGACTTCGCCACCGAAATTGCCGATGGCGCCTGCCGGCGCGTAGACCAGACGGACGTCCTGTATCTCGAGCATCTGCTGCAGGTAGTAGGTCGAGCCCCCGTAGTAGGCACGCACATCACAACGGCGGCTTGGCTGCTTTTCGCAGACCTGCACCAGCGCCTTCTGGTTGGCCTCGATCCTGTCATAACGCTGGCGGCCCGTTGCATTGGCGGGAACGCCCTCGAGAACCTGTGCTGTCACATCCTTGAGTTCCTCGATCACATACACGCGCGAGCCGGGTGCAGCGGGCAATTCGTCGGCCAAGGTCGCTGCGAGGAAGCCCTTGGTCAGGTAATCCTGGCCCGGCTTTGAGTTGTACTGGATCGAGCCGTAGATGCAGTGGTGGTTCGTGGCCACGAGGCCCTGCGGGCTCAGGAATGCCGCCGAGCAACCACCCAGCGACACGATCGCGTTCATCGGCGCGGCCGAGAGGTTCGACAGTGCCTTGGGATCAATCTTTAGCCCCGCCTTCTTCATCTGTGAGGCAATTTCGGGTGCCTGCGATGGCAGCCACATGCCCTCCTCCGCCATGGCGGGTGCAGATGCAAGCAGTGATGCGACGATAAGAAGGCGTGATCGAAAACGCATGGGGGTCCCCTGAAATGGCCGCCGATGGCCGAATTTGCGTCGTGGCTACATCAAGCCTTGCGTCGGCACAATTGCCGGGATGGCTCCTTGCAACACAATCCC
>JBILGJ010000409.1:0-2688 GCA_044351125.1 Micropepsaceae bacterium | reverse complement strand
CGAGGACGGGCCAGTCGCCGAGCGCGTGACGGGAGTCGAGGGCGATGGCAAAGACCTGCGGATAGAGCAGGGGTGCCACGATGAATGCTATTCCGTTCATGCTGCCCAGCGCTCCTTGCAGGCGGCCCTGTTCGGAGGGATCAACGCGCTGCGACATGAGTGACTGAGCCGCCGGGGCATAGAACCCCCACATGGCGGCCACGGGAATGGCAAACCAGATCCAGTTGCCCGTTGGCGCCAGCGCGTAGATGACAAATCCCGCGATGCCGCAGGAAAGTCCGAGGATGATCGACTTGCGTTCGCCTGCGCGCTTGACGACCCTGCCCGTGAGCCCGCCCTGAACGATGATGTTGGCGATACCGACGGCTGCCAGCGCATAGCTGATCATGATCTCGTTCCAGCCATAGCGATAGGTCACGAACCAGTTGAACACGGTCGGGTATACGTTGTGGGAGAGACCATAGAGGAACTGCGCACCCGCCAGCGCGAAGAGCTGCGGGCTTGCCGACAGGAACCGGAGTGAGGCCAGCGGGTTGGCGCGCTGAAAGGAAAAGGTTTTCGCGCGTCGCTCGGGCGGAAGGGATTCCGGCAACACAAAATAGCCGTAGGCAGCGTTGAAGAGGCAAAGTCCGGCTGCAATCCAGAACGGCAGGCGCGGGTCCATGCTGCCGGTGATGCCTCCCAGCAGAGGCCCCAGAACGAAACCGATGCCGAAGGCGGCACCCGTCATGCCGTATGCGGCGGCCCTGCGCTCGGGTGGCGTTATGTCGGCGATATAGGCATTGGCCGTGCTGAAGCTTGCGGCGGTCATGCCCGAGAGGGCGCGACCGACGATCAGCCACGCAAGGCTTGGTGCCAGTGCCATCAGCACATAGTCGAGGCCGAGGCCTGTCATTGACAGGAGCAGGACAGGTCGCCGGCCAAAGCGGTCGGACAGTGCGCCAAGGATTGGTGCGCAGATGAACTGCATCACGGCCCAAATCAGTGCCAGAAGGCTGCCCATGCGCACGGCGTCGGCTTGCTGGCCATCCATGAACCCCTCGATCAGCCTGGGCATGACGGGGATGATGATCCCCATGGCCAGCACGTCGAGCACGATCGTGATGAAGATGAAGCCGAGGGCGGCGCTTCGCCTCGTTGGGGGCGTCTGGCCGGGGTCGCTCATGGCACTGAATGTCCTGTTCGATTCCGGTGGGGCGGGCTGCGCATTGACACGGGGCTGCACCTGCACCAGAAGTCCGTCCCGATAGCACAGATCGGGACCCATGGATGCCCCAGACCTCAAGATATCCCCTTATTGCCCTTGTGGTTTCGCTTGTCCTGCTGATCGTCCTGATCTTCATGAGCCAGGGCGAGCGCCCGCCTGCATCCACGCGCGCCGTGTCGGGGGCTGGTCCTGAGATCGCCGCCTTCTCGCTGGTTGACCAGACTGGCACTGCAATCAGCAAGAAAGACGTGCTGGGCAGGCCGTCCGTCTTGTTCTTCGGCTTTACATTCTGCCCGGACGTCTGTCCCACGACGCTGGCGTCCATGACTTCCTATCTCAAGCAGCTTGGTCCGGATGGGGACAGGATCGGGGCCTTCTTCATCAGCGTCGATCCCGAGCGCGACACACCTGAGGTGCTTGCGTCCTATCTTGCATCGTTTGATCCGCGGATCCGGGGCGTCACGGGGCAGCCTGACGAGATCGCGAAGCTGACGAAGTCACTGGGCATCTACCACAAGAAGGTCGATACGGGCGGCGGCTCCTACACGGTCGACCACTCGGCCCTCATCGTGCAGCTCGACTCGCAAGGGCGCTTCTTCGGAACCATCGCCTATGAGGAATCCCCGCAGGCGGCGATGGACAAGTTGCGGCGCCTGGCCAAGGAAGGGTACCGCTGAGGGATGTTTGTCGATGTGGGTGGGCAGCGGCTGTTCTTCGATACTGTCGGGTCGAAGCTTTCCCCTGACCGGGACCGCATGCGCGAGAAGCCTACTTTCATCGTGCTCCATGGTGGTCCCGGTTTCGACCATGCCGGGCTGAGGCCAGAGTTCGACGGGTTCGCGGATATCGCGCAGGTCATCTATCTGGATCATCGTGGAAACGGTCGCAGTGTTCCGAGCGACCCTTCGACGTGGACGCTGGCGCAATGGGGCGACGACATCGTCGCGTTCTGTGCGGCGCTCGGCATCTCGCGGCCGATCGTGCTTGGGCAGTCATTTGGCGGGATGGTGGCCCAGGCCTATGCGATACGACATCCGGATCATGCCGCTGGCATCATCCTGTCGAGTACCGCGGCGCGGATGGATTTCGACCATAGCCTTGAGTGGTTCCGCCAGAAGGGCGGCGCGCACGCGCACGCGATTGCATCGCGGTTCTGGAATGTCGGCGATGATGCGGCGTTTGCCGAATACATCAAGGTCTGCATGCCGCTCTACAACACCACGCGGCCGGCCGACGGGCAGGGATCGCGCTCGCGTTCAATCATGCGACCTGAAGTGTTCCGTCACTTCTCGCTGCCGGGATGCGAGATCCGGCGCATGGACTTCCGGCGGCAACTGGTCGACGTGCGAAGCCCCGTCATGGTTCTCGCCGGCGAGGCGGATCCCATCACCCCGCCGCATCTTTCCGAGGAAATAATGAATGCGCTCACGCCCGGAACAGGGCGTCATTTCGTGTTCGCTGGCTGTGGTCACGGCCCATTT
>JBILGJ010000408.1:0-2693 GCA_044351125.1 Micropepsaceae bacterium | reverse complement strand
GCCAGACCGGCATGACAGCAGAGGCGGGCAACGGCGTACGCCGATAGGAATGAGCGGTATGATGCATATTCGCCAGCGGTATGACCTTGTTCCGTCAAATCCGCGCGATATCAGCAGGAGAAACTTAAGCGTGTGCTAAGCGCATGGGTAAACGCCGGAAAACAACGGTGACAGCATATGGTTACACTGTCACCGTAATGAACGGGTTGTTTACTCTGAGGGCGGGAATGCGCCAAGGGGAAACGGCTTGTCGTTGCTGATGAGCAGGATGTAGCTCAGGCACTGGCCGACATACTTCGCACCGACTGCAACAAACCGGCGGAACTGCTCATGCGGCTCCTTGTTGAAGGCGACCAGAACCCACATCACAACCGCCAGCACGAGAAGGCCCCAGAAGGCGAACCAGGCAATCACCGCATACATCACGGACAGGAGCAGGCGCTCCCAGGGGAAAGACCGAACCTGAACCTCACGGCCCGACGGTTGCGGCTCATAGGCAGCGTCTGGTTGCGACATGAAACCCTCCTCAAGCGCCCGAACGTCGGGCTGCGTTCTGCATAGATGGTGGCAGTGAGGGGCATGATCAAGGCATGCGTAACGTCAAGGTCACGAAATCATCACCACGGGCGGCAAACGGCGCCGCAACGCATTAACGTTCGGACCGCAACCGCCTGTCAAAGAGCGGAAAGAGAACCAACCCTGCCAGAAATCCGCCCATATGCGCTTCCCACGCGATCAGGGTTCCGAAACCATCCGGTGTGAACCCGATCGCACCCAAGGCGAAATTCAGAAGGCTCCACACAAGCGCAGCCGTCAGCACAGTCCGGCTGAACAGCGGAAGCAAAGGCGCATCGGCCGGGGTATGCCAGCCTCGCAGGATGAAGCGGAACGAGGCCCCAAGGACACCACTGACCGCACCCGAGGCACCGATGACCGGGATCATTGACTGCGGATAGACCAGCACATGCACAAGCCCGCCCGCGACAGCGGTCACCAGGAACAGCGCCAGGAAACGCCATGTCCCCGTCCGCCGCGCCACGATGCTGCCGAAGACCAGGAACCAGACCGAATTGAACACCAGATGCGCAAGGTCCGCATGCAGGAACGCATGCGTGACAAGCTTTATCCATGCCGGAAACCAGAGCAACGCTGTCGCCCAGCCTCCCGTATCCGTGAGATGAAGGGGATGCAGGCCAAAGTTGAATATCATCCAGACCTGGTTGGCTTCTCCGCCCAGCATCTGGATCGCATGCACGACGACAAAGGCAAGAATGAGAACCAGCACCACGCCAGGTGCATTGACGAGCGGGCCCGGCGCCTGCCGCTCTTCCTCGGGAGCCACGCCCGTCACGCCCGGCTCCCGCCCAGAAGGGCTGCCTCGACCAAGGGCAACCGGTCGTTGCCGAAATACATGTCGGTCCCGTCCACAAACATCGTGGGAGAGCCAAAGCCGCCACGCGCGATCAGCTCATCGGTGTTGGCCCTGAGCCGATCCTTCACCTGCGTCTCATCAATCCGTGCGAGAAACGCCGACGGATCAAGCCCCGCCTCGGCCGCAATGCGGGTGAGCACGGCCGGTTGGCTGATATCCTCGAGCTTGCCCCAATAGGCCTCGAACACAGCCCGCGCATAGGGCACCAGCCTTGCTTCATCCAGCGCCACCAGCGCTCCACGCATCGCCTTGACCGAGTTGACTGGAAACACCGGGGGCTGGCCGATCGCCACGCCCGCATGTCGCGCCCAGTCCTGAAGGTCCTTGAAGTAATAGGCCGTCTTGCGCGGCTCGGGCTTGGCCCGTCGCTCATAGACCTCCTGGTTCACCGCATTGAAGACGCCACCGACAAGGATCGGCTTCCAGGCGACCTCTGCCCCCGTGCGGGCCAGCACCTCTTGCACGCGCACAAACGCGAGATAGGTCCACGGGGACGAGCAATCGAAGAAGAACTCGAGACGCTTGACCATGAAAGGGAACTCGGATCCGGGATTGATGACGCAACGGCGTGACTTCAACCTGATTTTCAAGAACCCGACAAGGGCAAGCAAAGACATACCCATGGCAGTCGTTTCCCGCCACGAACGCCCCAACGCCTCCGGCGCACGCCAGTCAAAGAAATGTGAACAGGCCCGCAAACGGCTTGATACAGCCATCGGCACTGTAACCTTCCGTCAAACCCGCATTTCATCCGCCACCTTGCATGGTACAAACGGCGGCAACGCAAATGTGTTCAGAACACCAGCGAGGCGGGGGGAACCATGGCAGAAAAGGGTCGATGGCATCTGGCGGCAATATGGATCGCTGGCGCAGCCCTGTCCGCACCGATCGGAATAGTATTGCATGAACTGGCCCACTACAGCGCTGCAACGGCATTCGGCCTGCCTGGTGTCTCGATGAACTACGCATCGATCAACATTGCCGGCGCAGAGGAATTCTGGTCTCGCATGGCTGCCGGAAACAGGGCCGGCGCAGCGGAAATCGCTCCATTGCACCAGATCGGCATCGTGTCGATCCTGGGCCCCCTATCGACAGTCGTCCTGTCCCTGGCAGCGGCGCTACTGCTGCGCGCCTAACCGGATGCAGGACTGGCATCCGCACTGCTGGCTGGGCTTGCGCTGACCGCCGGCGTCAGGTCGTTAACCGGCCTGTTCTACATCGTCCACGTGCGTTCCAGCGTTCCCGATGCCTCGCCGAACTT
>JBILGJ010000406.1:0-2694 GCA_044351125.1 Micropepsaceae bacterium | reverse complement strand
TGCAAGCAGCGCAGAATGTTGGCGCGCCCGCGTACCAAGGACAAAAAACGTCGCCTTGATGTTGTTCTCGGCAAGCACATCAAGCAGCTCGGCCGTGAACGTCGAAGGCCCGTCATCAAACGTCAGCGCCAGTGTCTTGGTACCGATGAGGCCAGACGAGCGGATGTTGGTGGTTTGGAAATAGGCATTTGCGTTTTCAACGCGCGTCGTGGGCACCGCAAGGAAAAGCATGGCCAAGGCAAGCACGGCCACGGCCGCTGGCGCGGACGCAATGATCTTCGAACGCATACCGGCTCTTCCCCAATAACACGGTGCTGCAACAGACCCTGAGTTCACCGGATCGACGGCCCCGACACAAGGGCCTGCCACAAGCTCTGGGGCCAGCATCTTGAAAGATCATCTCCGAGCCCGTGACGATCCGGAAGCGGCAGAAAACATGGATTCCAGCGCATTGTGAGGGGTTCCCTGCGCTGCATCTCCAGCCTGAAACCAATGCCAATTATTGCCTTTGGCCGTGTCAATTATGCCGTCGCAGGCATCAAGATGGGCCGGGCCACATCCTTTCAGGCGAATGTGCCGGCCCGTCAGACACCAATGAGGCGAAGCATTCAGTTAACCATGACCTGATGCGGCGGCGTGGGACGTGCCTGAAACCGGGTTGCGCAAGCGCAGATCATGCAATCGTGATGCGTCCTGCGATTGCGGCACACGCATTATATCCTTACTAATTCATCAGGCCTTTGCGGTATGAACAGCGCGCACGCGCAGCCGCAGGGTTTCGCAAAGCCAACGTCGAGGGGTATGTCCATGTGGTCCTGGTTTCTCGCGCGGTTGAAGGGGATTGGTAACTTCTTCGCCTCGCTCGTTATTTTCATCGTCTTGCTGACGCTGTTCTTCAGCGTCGTGGGCTCGTTCTCCCAGCCGCGGCTGCCGTCCGAGATGGTGCTGACGCTCGACATGCGTAATGGCCTGCCAGACTCTGCCCGCATGAACCTCTTCAGCGAAGGACAGAGGGTCGGCTCGGTCATCGAAGCGGTAACCGCGCTCGCGGCGGCCGAAAAGGACGAGCGCGTGAAGGGCCTCTTCATGCGACTTGGCAATGGTGGCGTATCGGGCGCCGGTGCGCAGGAACTGCGCGCAGCCCTGAAGTCATTCAAGGCCAAGGGCAAGTTCGTCATCGTGCACGCGCAGGGCTTCTACTCGAGCAGCATGGGCGACTACCTGCTTGCGACCTCTGCCAACGAGATCTGGATGCAGCCCGTCAGCGAAATGAGCACGGCGGGTGTGGCTTCAACGACGATGTTCCTGCGCGGCCTCTTGGACAAGATCAACGCGGTCCCGCAGTTCGAGCAGCGTTACGAGTACAAGAACGCAGCCAACGTCTATACCGAGAAGGACTACACGCCGGCGCACCGTGAAGCCACGACGCGCCTGCTGGAATCCGTCTTCGAGACCTCCACCGCGCTCATCGCCCAGGACCGCAAGCGCACCCGCGACGAGATCGTGGCGCTGATCAACAGCGCCCCGCATCTCACGCGCGAAGCCCTTGACGCCAAGCTGATCGACAAGCAGGGCTTCGACGACGAGGCAAGGGACGCAGCGCTCGCCAAGGCTGGCGACAACGCCGAGACCAAGTCCATCAGCGAGTACTTCGCCATGGTCGGCCATCCCTGGCGCGTTCAGGGCGCGCCCGGCATTGCCTTCATCCATGGCGACGGCGTCATCATGGACGGCAACTCCGAGAGCGGCGCGTTCGGCGGCGACCCCACGATCGGCGGCGATACGGTGGCCAAGGCCTTCCGTGACGCGACCGAGGACGATGACATCAAGGCCATCCTGTTCCGCGTGAACTCGCCGGGTGGTTCGGCCATTGCCTCCGACCAGATCCTCGATGCGGTCAAGAAGGCGCAGAAGGCTGGCAAGAAGGTTGTCGTCAGCATGGGTGACGTTGCCGCTTCCGGCGGTTACTACGTGTCGCTCTCGGCCGACCGCATCTTTGCCCACGAGACGACCATCACCGGCTCGATCGGCGTGCTGTCAGGCAAGATCGTGACCACCGGCGCCTACGCGCTGCTGGGCATCGACAACAGGGCGATCGGTGTTGGCGCCAATGCGCTGATGCAGTCCGACACCCAGCCCTTCACGCCCGAACAGCTCGAGAAGTTCCGCAAGGGCGTGGACCAGATCTACGAGGACTTCACCGCCAAGGTGGCGGCTGGCCGCAAGATGGAGCTGGCCAAGCTCCGCGAGGTTGCCAAGGGTCGCGTCTGGACGGGCGCCGACGCCAAGGCGCGCGGCCTGGTCGATGAATTCGGTGGCTTCCGGGCCGCCCTCGAGGCCACCAAGGCCCTCGCAGGGATCCCCGCGGACTCCGACATCAACCTGATCGAGTATCCGCGCAAGAAGAACCCCTTCGAGGAACTGGCCGAAGCCTTTGGCACCACGGCTGAAGTGGTTCGTGCGGCGGCAGTCCTGTCCGAGATCACGGGCAGCGAACCCATCGCCGAAATGGCCCGCCAGATGCGCGAGCAAAGGCTCCAGGGCGAAGCCCCGCAGACCCGGATGCCCGAGCAGAAGGTGGAATAGCCCGGCTCAGACCGGTTGAAACAAGGGCGCGGGAACCCAACGGTTCCCGCGCCTTTTTCATTGCGAGGCGCTATTTCGCATCGTGAACATAGGACCCGGCGACGCTGT
>JBILGJ010000407.1:0-2694 GCA_044351125.1 Micropepsaceae bacterium | reverse complement strand
CGCGAGCCTGCACGCTCGAAGCGCGTGCGCTGGCGCTGGACCATCAGCGACAGGGAGCCTCCAAGGGCAGAGGCCGCGAGGTCGAGCCGCTGGCGGGGTGTCTCGAGCAGGCGCTGGGCGCGCGGCAGGCCGCGGCCGACATCCTTCAGGCGCTGGCGGGCAAAGGCCAGCGTACGCAGGAGGCCGTCCCGCTTCCGGCCGCCAAGCTCGGTTACCTGGCGCACGAGGTCGGCGCGCACCGGCACCGCCATTTCTGCCGCTGCCGTCGGGGTTGGCGCGCGCCTGTCAGAGGCAAAGTCGATCAGCGTCGTGTCGGTCTCGTGCCCCACGGCCGAGATCAGGGGAATGGCGCTGCCCGCGGCAGCGCGCACGACGATCTCCTCGTTGAACGGCCACAGGTCCTCGATCGATCCACCTCCGCGGGCAACGATAATCACATCGGGACGCGGGACAGGACCGTCAGGCGGCAACGCGTTGAAGCCTGCGATGGCGCTGCTCACTTCGGCGGCGGCCTTTTCGCCCTGCACAGAGACCGGCCAGACGATGACGCGGCGGGGAAAGCGTTCCTCGAGGCGGTGCAGGATGTCTCGGATGACGGCACCCGTGGGTGATGTCACCACGCCGATGACGCGCGGGATATAGGGGATCGGTTTCTTCCGCGCCTCGTCGAACAGGCCTTCAGCCACGAGCTTGCGGCGGCGCTCCTCGAGCAACTGCATGAGGGCGCCGACGCCGGCGGGCTCGATGTGCTCGATGATGATCTGATAGGAGGAACGGCCTGGATAGGTCGTGACCTTGCCGGTGGCAATGACCTCGAGCCCCTCGCTGAGCTTTGCCCTGACCTTCGAGAAGACGCCGCGGAAGCAGACAGCGTCGATCTTGGTGTCATTTTCCTTCAGCGCGAAATAGGCGTGGCCCGAGGCCACCGCGCCCTTGAAGCCGGACACCTCGCCCCGGATGCGCACGAGGCCGAACTCGCGCTCGACCGTGCGCTTGAGGGCAGAGGATACCTCGCTCACGCTGTATTCGGGAATGTTGGCCCTCGGGCCCGTCCCGGATTGTGTATCGAAGTCCAATTCCATTTCACTCGCCATGGGTGCATGTTACAAGCCTCGCGCATCGTGGGCGAGGCGAAATCGGGCGATTTTTGCATGAAAATTCTGGTCATAGGTTCGGGCGGGCGCGAGCATGCGCTGTGCTGGGCGATCGCGGCGTCGCCGCTGACGTCGAAACTCTATTGCGCCCCCGGGAATGCAGGCATTGCCAGCGTGGCCGAATGCGTGGCCATCGATGCCATGGACTTCGACGGGATCTGCCGCTTTGCGCTGGGGGCCGGGATCGACTTTGTGGTGATCGGCCCGGACAATCCCCTCGCCGAGGGACTGGCCGACCGGCTCGAGCGTGAGGGCTTGCGTCACTTCGGGCCCAGCCGCGCGGCGGCGGAGCTGGAGTGGTCGAAGGGCTTCACCAAGGACTTCTGCGAGGCCGAGGGGATTCCCACGGCGCGCTATCGGCGCTTCTCGGACGCGACTGCCGCCAAGGCCTATGCCACCGATCATCCGTTGCCAGTCGTGATCAAGGCGGACGGGCTTGCGCTGGGCAAGGGCGTCATCATCGCGACAACGCGAGCCGAGGCGGCGGCTGCCATCGATTCCATGTTTGCCGGCGCGTTCGGGGCCTCGGGCCGCAGCATCGTGATCGAGGAATTCCTCGAAGGGGAAGAAGTCAGCTTCTTTGCGCTGACCGACGGCGTGCACGTGCTTCCCTTCGGCGCGGCGCAGGACCACAAGCGCGTCGGGGATGGCGACACAGGGCCCAACACGGGTGGCATGGGGGCCTATTCGCCCGCGCCCGTGTTCACGCCGGCGATCGAGCGGGAGGTTCTTGCGCGGATCATCGAGCCCACCGTTCGCGGCATGCGCGCACGTGGCCGGCCGTTTCGCGGGGTCCTGTTTGCGGGCCTGATGATCACGGCCGAGGGGCCCAAGCTCATCGAATACAACGCGCGCTTCGGCGATCCGGAGTGCCAGGTCCTGATGATGAGACTGAAGTCCGACCTGCTGCCGATCCTGCTGGCGTGCGCGGATGGCGCGCTGGGCACGGTCAATGCCCAGTTCCACGAGGACGCGGCGCTGACCGTGGTGCTGGCGGCCCAGGGCTATCCCGAGGCGCCGAAGAAAGGGACGGTCATCCAGGGTGTCGAGGCGGCGTCCCGGTTACCGGGTGTCCAGGTGTTCCACGCCGGGACCAAGCTCGTGGACGGGCAGCTTGTCGCCAACGGTGGGCGTGTCCTCAACGTCACGGCGCGCGGGCGAACGGTCGCCGAGGCGCAGGCGCTTGCCTATCAGGCCGCTCGGCAGATCGACTGGCCGGGAGGCTTCTGCCGCAGCGACATCGGATGGCGCGCCATCGGCCGCAAGACCCCATAAAGGCGCTGTTCAAAGGCGCCCTGCCCCCTCAATATGCAAAACATTTCCAACGGAAGCATCTGCAGACATGGCCGAAATATCCCGACAGGAACAGTTCAGCGGCACCAAGGACGTTGCTCCCCAGCACGCGCTTGATGCTGCACGGCTCGAGGCTTACCTCAGCGCCCATGTGGAGGGTTTCAAGGGCCCCCTGACGATCCGGCAGTTCAAGGGCGGACAGTCCAACCCGACCTACCAGCTCATCACGCCGGGGGCCAAGTACGTG
>JBILGJ010000080.1:0-9341 GCA_044351125.1 Micropepsaceae bacterium | reverse complement strand
GGCTCGAGCGCTTGTACAACCTGACAGAAGCGGTGACGGTCGCACTGGCGATTGAAGGAGGGCCCGCACGCAAGGCAGGTCTTCGGCCAGGGACCATCATTACCCATGTTGACGGCATCGAACTTCCGGTCGGACCGGGCGCAACCGCACGCTTCATCGCCCTCTCGAACGAGGCTGCGAGCCGGGGAAATGTCAGCCTGCGGCTGTCGGATGGTGCCGAGCGTCTGATCCAGCCCGAGCTTGTATGTTCAAGCCCGGTCCTCCTGGTGCGCAGCGAAGACATGAACGCGGCCACCGATGGCAAGGCCGTTGCCATGACAACGGGGCTCTACGGTCTCCTGCGCTCGGACGACGAGATTGCCGTCGTCCTTGGCCATGAACTCGCCCACATTCTCCTCGGTCACACCCGCTCTGGATCAGCTGCAGATCCCTCGCGAGAGACCGACGCCGATCGGGCCGGTCTCGAATTGGCCGCACGCGCCGGCTATGACATCGCAGCCGCACCCGCACTCTGGAGCCGGCTGAACAACACCCGAATTGCACCAGGGCTTGCCACCACCCATCCAACTGGACCGGCACGCGAGGCTGCCATTCGCAAGGCTGTCCAGGAGATCCGGGGCGCTCGCCCCTGAGCACAAGGCGCTACGCATATAGCGGTCCAGCCACCACACGCCCCTCCCCGCCGAAAGATCACGCCTAGCCCTCGATGAACCCGCCGACCTGCCGGTTCCAGAGTTGTGCATAGGGCCCGTTGCGCGCCAGAAGTTCGGCATGGCTCCCCGACTCGATGATGCGCCCGTGCTCCAGATAGACAATCCGGTCCATGCCGACAATCGTCGAGAGCCGGTGTGCGATCGCAATGACGGTGCGACCCTTCATCAATTCGAACAGCGCTTCCTGGATCAGGTGCTCGCTCTCGGAGTCCAGGGACGACGTGGCCTCGTCCAGGACCAGGATCCTCGCGTCCTTGATCAGTGCCCGCGCAATGGCCACACGCTGGCGCTCACCACCCGACAGCTTGATGCCCTGCTCGCCCACGATCGTGTCGTAGCCGGCTTCACGCCCCGTGATGAAATCATGGGCATGCGCATCCTTGGCTGCAGCAATGACAAGCTGCTCATCTGCATCAGGTCTTGAATAGCGGATATTGTCTCGCACGGGCCGGTGGAACACGCCCGGCATCTGCTGCACCTCGGCAATGGCTTCGTTGACGGAATCCCACGTGACAGCCGAGACATCATGCCCGTCGATCAGAACCCGCCCGGACTGCGGCTCGAATTGCCGGCGCATCAGCTTGACAAGTGTCGACTTGCCAGCCCCCGACTTGCCCACGAGCCCGACCCGCTCGCCCGCATTGATCTTGAGAGTCAGCCCCTCGAACACGGGATGTCCATCGGCATGCGCGAAAGTGACGTTGTCGAAAAGGATCTCGCCACGCGACACAACGAGCGGCTTAGCACCGGGTCGGTCGACGATCTCGTGCGGCTGGGTGACAAGATCCAGCGCCTCCGACAGCGTGCCCAGCTGCTCGAAGAAATCGAGCATCCGGTAGGAAAGCTCCTGGACCGACGAAGCGATCATCGAGCCCAGGAAGAAGATCATGGTGAAGGCGCCGATGCTGATCACACCGGCAAGCGCGTCATTTGCCGACACGATGATCAAGCCGGCAAGCAGTACAAGCATCGCCGTCGACATGAACAGCCGCATGACAATCAGGAACCAGCGCAGCGACTGCGAGGCATTCATCTCCTCGGCAAGAAATCGCGACAGGAACTGCCGCTCATGCGCCGCACGCGCAAAAGCACGCACCAGGTCGGAATTGGAGATTGCATCGATCAGCTTGCCGGTCGAGGTCGACACCTCATCCGAGAATGACTTGGACAGTTCCACGCAGCGGCGCGCCAGAAACGTCACCATCACCAGGTAGACACCCGCCCAGCCGAACAACAGCACCGCATAGCTGGTGCTTTGCATGGCAAGCAGCACCCCGCCGACGCCCAGCAGCACCACAATGCGCACGCACTCGAACGCCACGATGTTGAGCAGCGAAACAGTCGCCTGCCCGGCCTGCTTGATTTTCTGCCCCAGCTTTCCGGCGAAGTTTTCCTGGAAATAGCGCGGGCTATGGCCCATCAGATAGGCGAACAGGTACTTCTGCGCCAGCGCCCGCATGCGCGGGCTCATGTAGATGTCGATGGCCTCTGCCGCACGAAAGACGACAGCCGGCACATACCAGACAAACGCAAACAGCAGCACATAAGGCGCAACCGAACCCCAGTCTCCGGCCCCTGACCGGACCGCCTCTGTCAGGGCATTGATCATGCGGCCCAGCACATAGGGGCTCATGGCCTGGATTGCCGTTGCCACCGCAACGGCGGCAACAAACCCGGCGACCTGCAAACGGTAATGCCGGGCGACAAGGAACTTCAGGAAGGCAAAGGGCGCACCTGGCACGCGCTCGGCCGCCGATACTTCGCCGAGGGGTTCCTCCGGCGGCTCCCGTGTCAGCAGGCCTGCCGCAAACCGGCTCCGGTGGCGTCGACTGTGACGCGATTCAGACATCTCGGGATCCCAGGTCCTAGCGAAAGAGGCCGAGGAATATCGCCTCCCCGCCGAAAAGGCGAGAACCCTGCCGCCGCAGTCAAAGCAGACCGCTGGACATGAAAACCATGGGCAAGGGGACCAGCCACTCGTCGGCTGTCAGCCATCACCACAAAGCGCACACGCCGGATCCGGCGGCAGCCTGACCGTCCGCACCACGGCGCCAAGCCCGTCATAAATCATGAGCCGGCCTGCCAGCGTCTCGCCGATCTCGAGGATCTCCTTGAGCGCCTCAAGCGCCTGCATGGACCCGATGACGCCGGTCAGCGCCCCGAGGATGCCCGCGTCCGTGCAGTTTCCTGCCCCTTCGGGGGCCTCAGGGACAAGGCACCGATAGCAGGGATGGATGCGTTGTCCGCGCGGCCGGACATGCGCCTTGTAGACGGCGAGCTGTCCGTCGAATTGCCCGACAGCAGCGGAAACCAGTGTCCGCCCGACCCGATAACACGTGTCATTGACCAGAAGGCGCGTCGCAAAATTGTCAGAGCCATCGAGCACAATGTCGTGTGCGCCAACCAGTGCCTCTGCGTTATCGGCAGAAAAGCGTGTTGCGTATGTCTCGATGCACACATGCGGATTGATCGCCAGGGCCCGCTCGGCGGCACTCTCTGTCTTGAGGCGCCCCACATCCTGCGTCCGATGGGCGATCTGGCGCTGCAGGTTCGACAGCGAAACCCGGTCATGGTCCACGACCCCGATGGTACCGACACCAGCCGCGGCAAGATAAAGGATGGCTGGGCTGCCCAGCCCACCCGCGCCGATGACCAGCACGCGCGCCCGCGACAGCCGCGCCTGCCCGGCTCCACCAACCTCGCGCAGGATCAGGTGGCGCGCGTACCGCTCGACTTCCGCATCTGAAAGGCTCATGAGGCGATTATAGCAGGACACCAGTTCCCGGCATCAGGCAAAGTCGCCCGCAAGCTCCTCCCGCGTTGCACTCTGCAGCACGGCAATGTGGCCGTAATTCGAGTGTGTGAAGCCCAGCATGACGGGGACTGATGGGTCCCGGAAGCGCACGACCTGTGCAGGAGAGAGGGTGAACCGGATGAAATGTACGGACGACGTCTTGCCGTCCGGCGTCGTCCGTTCGGTCTCCTGCTCGAAACCGGCCTTGAGGCGCTCGCCGCCGATCTCGAGGAAGATGGTCTCCTCGACATGCGTGAGCTGCCGCAGGATGACCGCGCGTTGGCGTTCATCCTCGATCTCGAACATCACGGTCGCGACAAGTTCGTTGCCCTGCGGGATGAGTGGATTATAGGCCCTCAATTCGTCGTCAACCTGCTCGGCGCCACCCTTCTCGATGTAGAGCATCTCCTGGACCTGCTGCAGCATGGTCTCGAAACACTCGAAATAGAAAGTGGCGTGCGGACCGACCTCGACCCGCCGCAGCTTCTTGCGCGGCAGGATCGCCTTGCGGCGCTCTGCACGCTGCGCCGCATAAGCCGATGCGTCGATGATGTCGTCGTGTGTGATCTTCCTGAGCTTCTGCGGCATCTGACTACTCCACCAATCCGTAGGCCTTCGCCATGAGTTCGATCGGGTGCGCCGTATCCGAGACGACCTTGCTCTCGTCCTGCGCCTGCATGATCTGCTTCAGGTGCTTGGCAGCAAGTGGACAATCGGACACGACATGCGCATGCCCCTGCCCTGCCGCCGTTCGCGCTGCGGGACGCCCCACCTTCACCGCCAGGTCATGGGTGGGCTTCAGCACGCCAAACGTTCCACCATGACCCGAGCACCGCTCGACAACATCAACCTTGGTCCCGGGAAGCAGCTTGAGCATTTCAGCGGCCTTCGGCCCCATGTTCTGTGCGCGCGCATGGCAGGCAAGGTGCACACTGACGCCGCCTTCAACCGGCTTGGCCCCTGCAGGCAACCCATCCTTCTTGGCGATGTCGACCACATACTCGTCGATGTCAAACGTGGCCTTGGACAGGCGCGCAACATTCTCGTTCCCTGGCACGATCAGTGGCCACTCGAACTTGAACATGAGCCCGCAGCTCGCCGTGAGCGTGATGATGTCATAGCCCTTATCGATATAGGACACGAGCGCAGCCGACACCTTCTCCGCCTGTGCTGCCACACGTTCAAGGTTGGCCTGCTCGAGGAACGGCATGCCGCAGCAGCCCGGATACTCCACGATGGCCTCGACACCCAGGTGATTGAGCAGTTTGCGCGCCGCCATTCCGGTGATGGGCCTGTTGTAGTTCACAAAGCAGGTCGCAAACAGAAGCGCCTTGCGCTTTCCGAAGGCCGGCGCCGCCTCGTTCGCAAAACCGGGGTCTGCGCGATCCTGCATGACAAATGTGCGGGAGTTGAACTTCGGCAACTCGGCGCGGGCATCAATGCCCGCAACATTCTCGGCAATCTTGCGCGTCGTCTTGTTCTTGACGTCCGAACCCCAATTGGCAATCGGCGCAACCACCGCCGCCATCGTTCCGTTTCGATCCATTTCGGCAAGCTGTCGCGCAACGAACTGGGTCTTGCCCTTCGCAGCCTCTGCCGCCCGGTAGCGCAGCATCAGGTGCGGGAAATCAAGATTGAATTCATGCGGCGGCACATAGGGACACTTTGTCATGAAGCACATGTCACACAGGGTGCACGCGTCCACGACCTGCCCGAAATCCTCCGATTTGACACCATCCATCTCTTCCGTCGGCGAGTTGTCGACAAGATCGAACAGCCGCGGGAACGAGTCACACAGGTTGAAGCAGCGCCGGCACCCATGACAGATGTCGAAGACGCGGCGCATCTCCTCATCGAGCTTCTTCTCGTCCAGGAATTCAGGATCCTGCCAGTTCAGCGGATGCCGGACCGGAGCCTGCAGACTGCCTTCACGCATGGGTGGTGTACCTCTGTGCAACGTGAGGCTGCGGCCCGGAAGTACGCACGATCCGCAAGCCTTGGGGGGAACAAGAAAAAGGGCGCCGGCAGGCCACATGGCCCGCCGGCGTGAAGAACTCAGCGATTAGCCAAGATTGTCGAAGGCCTTCTGGAAACGCCCGGCGTGGCTCTTCTCGGCCTTGGCCAGCGTCTCGAACCAGTCGGCAATCTCGTCGAAGCCTTCCTGGCGCGCGGTCTTGGCCATGCCAGGATACATGTCGGTGTACTCGTGCGTTTCACCCGCAATCGAGGCCTTCAGGTTGTCCGATGTGGAACCGATCTTGAGACCGGTCGCCGGGTCGCCGACAGCTTCCATGAACTCGAGGTGCCCGTGCGCATGGCCCGTCTCACCTTCCGCCGTCGAGCGGAACACGGCAGCCACGTCGTTATAGCCCTCGACGTCGGCCTTTTGCGCGAAATAGAGGTAACGGCGATTGGCCTGGCTCTCGCCGGCAAAGGCCGCCTTCAGATTGTCGAGTGTCTTCGATCCTGCAAGTTTCGTCATGGTTCCTCTCTCCTTCAAGTCAAACGAAAAAGGCGTTTCTTCGGATGGTTAAAGCTACTCGCCTTCGCCGCGATGTCAATAAGTTGGAATCATTCTAATTCCACTAACGGGTCCTCAGGCGCACCACGACCTCGACCCGCTCGATCGCCATGCCTGAAGGCGCTTTCGGCAAACCCTCGATGCGGACATCGCTCCCGGGGATGTCGATCAGCACACCCTCGTCCTCGACATAGAAGTGATGGTGCTCGCCCGTATTCGTGTCGAAATGGATCTTGTCACCATCGACAATAACCTGCCGCAACAGGCCCGCCTGCGTGAACTGATGCAACGTGTTGTAGACCGTGGCCAGTGAAAGCCGGGCCCCGTCCTTCAGCGCCTCGTCATGCAGATCCTCGGCCGTGACATGCCGATCGCAACCCGAGAACAGCAGGCGTGCAAGCGCAAGCCTCTGCTGCGTAGGACGAAGGTGGGCCTGGCGCAGCCTCGCCACAAAGTCCGCTTTGTTCCTGTGCCCATTCCGCGGCGCCTCGCCGTTTGACCTCGATCCTGTGGAACGCATAGCCGACAAAAACTTCCTCTGCCGTACGAGGTTGAAACACAATGAGCCAGCCCGTAGAGTCCCCTTCGACAGGGAGCCTTGACCATTTCCTTCGCACCCAGTTTTGAATAGCTCAAAACGGTGCTTTTTGGAATTTGGATGGTTAACACAAAAAGTCAAGACCGCGCAGGAGAGGGCTGAAAGATCCAGATGGAAGCGACCGAAAAAAATCCCGCCATGGCATTCTCGAGCTTTGGACGAGAAGACCTCCTCAAGTGCGGCCACGGCACGCTGTTCGGCCAAGGCTTCCCGAGATTGCCACTGCCCCCGATGCTCATGTTCGACCGCATCACCGAGATTTCGGAGAAGGGCGGCGCCAACAACAAGGGCCACATCAAGGCCGAGTTCGACATTTCTCCCGATCACTGGTTCTTCAAGTGTCACTTCGAGACGGACCCGGTCATGCCGGGATGCCTCGGCCTCGACGCGCTCTGGCAGTTGGTCGGGTTCTATCTCGGCTGGTCCGGCGGCAAAGGCAAGGGACGCGCCCTCGGCGTAGGCGAGGTCAAGTTCACAGGCATGGTCCTTCCCACCGCAAAGCTGGTGACCTACGCGATCGATTTCAGGCGCGTCATGAAGGGCAAGCTCGTCATGGGCATCGCTGACGGCACGATGATGGTCGATGGCAAGACGATCTACGAAGCCAAGGATCTGCGCGTCGGCGTATTCCAGGACGACGCCGTACCCGTCTGACCTCCACCCCTGGGGAACCGTCAGGCAACAATGAAGGGACACGACTGACATGAGACGCGTCGCTGTAACAGGCATGGGCATCGTCTGCTCGATCGGGAACACCACGCAGGAGGTCTTGGCCTCCCTTCGCGAGGCACGCTCGGGCATCGTCGCCGCCGAGGACTACCAGCGCATGGGCTTCCGCAGCCAGGTGCATGGCAGCCTGAAGCTCGACGTCGACGCCTCCGTCGACCGCCGCGCCCGCCGCTTCATGGGAGACGGCGCCGCCTATGCCTGGATGGCCATGAACCAGGCCATCGCTGACGCAGGCCTCGAGCCGCACCACGTCTCGAACGAGCGCACCGGCCTCATCGTGGGATCAGGCGGCCCGTCCACCAAGGCGATCGTTGCAGCAGCAGACACGGCACGCACCGAACCCGGCAAGGGCCCAAAGAAAGTCGGCCCCTTTGCCGTGCCCAAGGCAATGTCATCGACATGCTCGGCCAATCTCTCGACCTGGTTCAAGACCAAGGGCGTGAATTACTCGATCTCGTCGGCATGCTCGACATCGGCCAACTGCATCGGCAACGCGTACGAGATGATTCAGTGGGGCAAGCAGGACATCATGTTCGCCGGCGGCGGCGAGGAACTCGACTGGACACTGTCCGTCCTCTTCGACGCCATGGGCGCCATGTCCTCGAAATACAATGACACGCCAGCCACGGCGAGCCGCGCCTACGATCGGAACCGCGACGGATTCGTGATATCGGGCGGCGGCGGCATCCTCGTCCTCGAGGAATGGAACCACGCCAAGGCACGCGGCGCAAAGATCTACGCCGAGATCGTGGGCTACGGCGCAACGGCTGACGGTGCCGACATGGTTGCACCCTCGGGCGAAGGCGCCGTGCGCTGCATGCGCATGGCCATCCAGAATGTGAAGGCACCCATCGACTACATCAATCCGCACGCAACATCGACGCCTGTCGGAGACATCCCCGAAATCAAGGCCATTCACGAGGTCTTCGGCAAGGACACGCCGCCGATCAGCGCCACGAAATCCCTTACCGGCCACAGCCAGGGCGCAGCCGGCGTGCACGAGGCGATTTACTCGCTGCTCATGCTCAACAACGACTTCATCTGCGAGAGCGCCAACATCGAGGAGATTGATCCCGAAGTGGCCAGCGCCAACATCATCCGTCGCCGCATCGACAACGCGAAGCTCACCACCGTGATGTCGAACTCCTTCGGCTTCGGCGGCACCAACGCAACCCTCGTCTTCCAGCGACCGAACTAGGGCCCCATGACAACCGTCAAGACCAACCTCATGGCCGGCAAGCGCGGCCTGATCATGGGCGTTGCCAACGACCACTCGATCGCGTGGGGCATCGCCAGGACACTGCACGACCACGGGGCCGAACTCGCGTTCACCTACCAGGGCGAGGCCTTTGGCAAGCGCGTAAAGCCGCTCGTGGAGACCGTCGGCGCAAAGATCATCCTCGAAGCCGACGTCGAGAACGACCAGTCGCTCGACAATGTATTCGCCACGCTCGCGCGCGAATGGGGACGCCTCGATTTCGTGGTCCACGCCATTGCCTTCTCCGACCGCAACGAGCTCAAGGGGCGCTACGTCGATACAACCCGCGCCAATTTCCGCCGCTCGATGGAGATCTCCTGCTTCTCCTTCACCGACATCGCCAGGCGCGCCGCGCCGCTGATGACCGACGGCGGTTCGCTGATCACCCTCACCTATGCCGGCTCGCAGCGTGTAATGCCGAGCTACAACGTGATGGGTGTGGCGAAGGCCGCGCTTGAGGCCTCCGTGCGCTATCTCGCCGCCGACCTGGGCCCACAGGCGATCCGCGTCAACGCCCTCTCGCCGGGACCGATGCGAACGCTGGCCGGCGCTGCCGTCGGCGACGCCCGCAATGTGTTCAAATGGTACAAGCAGTACTCGCCACTGCGTAAGACCGTGGAACTCCAGCACGTCGGCGGCTCGGCGCTCTACTTCCTGAGCGACCTGTCAGCAGGCGTCACCGGCGAAGTCCACTACATCGACGCCGGCTTCAACGTAACCGGCATGCC
>JBILGJ010000405.1:0-2704 GCA_044351125.1 Micropepsaceae bacterium | reverse complement strand
GTGATCGGAAACATGCTGGCTGGCCGCAATGTTGAACCGCCGCAGCGATTTCAGGCGATGCTGGCGCAGCCGCAGTCCTTCTATGCCGATGATGCGATTGACCGGGGCGCACGGGTCACGGAAGCCCTGTTCCGCGAGGCCCTGATGGGCGGCTCGGTCATGGACAGCCGTTTCGTGCAAGCCTTCGTCGCCGCGCTGCAGCGGGAGTTGCGCGCCGTGTTTGACACGCCAATGCTGCTTCTTCGCAATGCCGCGGTCAACGTCGACGATCCGGGATCGCCCTGGGTCGGGGCTCTTGTGAACGGCGTTCGTGCGTGGGGGCTTTGGACCTACAATCCCCTGGGAGACGCTGATTTTGTGAACGCTCTTGATCGTTTCCCGGCGTTCAGTGCCGCGGTCTTCGTGAAGGTGGACCGACTGGGTCAGCTGGAGCCTGCCGCTGGTGTGCTTGGTGTGCGCCCCGATGAGCTGAAGCGGGCGCTCGGAGAGGCGAAAGGTGTCGCCTTCATCGCGCGCCGGTCTGCACAGGCCATTGCGGTGATCGTTGTCGTGCGGGACGATGCTGCGATGGAGCCGCTTATGGCCGCGATCCCTGGTTGCGCGTTGTCGCCCGGCGTCTGTGCGCGGTTTCCCTGATACACAGTGTGCCAGGACTGGGTTGACATGCCCATGGCCGCGGGCGGACAAGGGTGGCTCGTCTCATTGACAGGTGGAGTGCGCGCATGAAGTTCTATAACTCCGTCGGGCCCAACCCGCGTGCGGTTCGCATGTTCATCGCCGAGAAGGGCATGAAGGTTCCCATGGTCGAGGTTGACCTGCTCAAGGGCGAGAACCGGCAGGCGGCCTACATGCAGAAAAATCTTGCCGGGCAGATGCCGTGCCTGGAGCTCGACGATGGCACGGTCATCAGCGAAATCACGGCAATCTGCGAGTATCTCGAGGATGTGCAGCCGACGCCGGTTCTCATCGGGGCGTCCCCGAAGGAGAAGGCCGAGACCCGCATGTGGACACGTCGTATCGACCTGAACATCTGCGAGACAATGGCAAACGGTTTTCGTTACAGCCAGGGCCTGCCGTTGTTCAAGGATCGCATTCCCACGGTTCCCGAGGCTGCAGACGGGCTCAAGCGCGTTGCGCAGGATCGGATGCTGTGGCTCGACCGCATGGTCGCGGGTCGGCAGTTCATCTGCGGTGACCGCTTCAGCTATGCGGACATCCATCTTTTTGCGTTTCTCGACTTCGGGAAGCAGATCGGCCAACCGATCAATCCTGAGGCGACGACGCTGCTGGCCATGTATGACCGGATCAGGGCCCGGCCGAGTGCCAGTGCCTGAGAGTTTTCCTATCGCTTATTATTCCAGGAGAAAACATGCGCACTCTCATCACCGCCGGTGTTCTGTTTGCTGCCGTGACGACGTCTCTTGCCGGTGAAATGGCTGCGGACAAGAAGGTCGTTGTCGAAGAGAAGACGGTTGTGTGCACGGACGATGACAAAGGGCAGACCTTCTGCAAGGTCACGAAGGACGGGCCTGGTCAGGCGCGTGTCGATGTCGATGTTGATGTTGATGTCAGGCAGGATGGCCGCAGGGTCGAGAAGAAGGTGGTTGTCATTCGCCGTTCGGTGATCGATGACGCCGATGCCGACAAGGATGGGGTGGTCTCAAAGGTCGAGTACCTGGCGCAGGCCGAAAAAAACTTTGTTGCGCTGGACAAGGACAAAAGCGGGTCCTTGAGCAAGGAAGAGGCAATGCCCGAGATGCCTCCCGTCCTGATGCTGGAGGATTAGCGCTAGACCTCTGGCCTGTCCTTTGCGTGAATGCGCATGGAGACGACTTCACGCGTATGGGCCTGATAGCCCGGATAGTGCCGTCCCCGGTACACGGGGTCCATGCCATGTACCGGGGGACGGACTTTGCGGTCACGAGGGGCGTGCCTCGCTCTCCGCATCCGGGCGGCGTTCTGGACGCCGTTTGCGCCTGGGCCTTCCGCGTTTCCGGGGAGATGCGGGGTCGGTCGGAATGCCTGCAGCGCCCCGCGATCCTGCCCGGTTCGGCCCGTTATTCCTTGACATGGCTCAACGGTGGAGCGGGCTCGGGCCTCAGCTTCCGAGAGATTCCCGCAGTATTTCGAGTTCAAGCCAGCGGTCTTCCATTTCCGTCAGCTCGGTGCTGGCCGTGCCAAGTTCTTCAGTGAGCGCGCTGAACTTCTTCGGGTCACGCGCGTAGAGCCCCGGGTCGGCGAGGGCGGTTTTCACCTGTTCGATGCGCAGGCGGGCTGTGTCCATCCTGGCTGGCAATGTCTCCAGAGCGTGCTTGTCCTTGAAGCTCAGCTTCTTCTGCTCGCTGGGTCTTGGGGCATCGGCGTCCCGGCTCTTCGGCCGCGCCTGGGCGGCTGTGGCCTTGGCCTTTGCCTTCATTTCTTCGCCGCGCTGGGCGACGGCGTCGCTGAAGCCGCCGGCATATTCCGTGAAGCGTCCGTTGCCCTCGGCCCACAGGATGGCAGTGGCGACACGGTCGAGGAAGTCGCGGTCGTGGCTGACAACGATCACGGTGCCGGCATAGTCGGCCAGCATTTCCTGCAAGAGGTCGAGCGTCTCGAGGTCGAGATCGTTCGTGGGTTCGTCGAGGACAAGAAGGTTAGCCGGCGTGGCGAGGGCCCTTGCCAGCACAAGGCGTCCGCGTTCGCCGCCCGACAAGGCACTGAC
>JBILGJ010000079.1:0-9380 GCA_044351125.1 Micropepsaceae bacterium | reverse complement strand
TGACGCCGAACGTGCCGTCATTCATGTGTCGTCCCGCTCGCCCGGCGATCTGCGCAAGCTCGTTGGCGCGCAGGGGCCGACGCACCGCACCATCGAACTTCTCGGTGGCGGCAAAGGCGACATGGTCAATGTCCATGTTGAGGCCCATGCCGATCGCATCCGTCGCAACCAGGAAGTCGACGTCGCCCGACTGGTAGAGCCCGACCTGCGCATTGCGCGTGCGCGGCGACAGTGCGCCCATGACCACTGCAGCGCCTCCGCGTTGCCGTCGGACGAGCTCGGCAATCGAATAGACGGCATCCGCCGAGAACCCGACGATGGCCGATCGGCGGGGCAGGCGGGTCAGCTTGCGGGCGCCCGTGTACGCAAGGTCCGAAAACCGCGGACGAGAAATGAACTGCACGCCCGGCAGCAGTTTCTGCAACAGCGGACGCATCGTGTCCGAGCCCAGGAAGATCGTCTCCGAGCGTCCGCGCGCGTTCAGCAACCGGTCCGTGAATACATGGCCGCGGTCCGGATCCTGCGAGAGCTGGATCTCGTCCACCGCAACAAATTCCGCGCCGACGTCCATCGGCATCGACTCCACCGTCGCCACCCAGTGGGTGGGCGACTTGGGCACGATCTTTTCCTCGCCCGTGATCAGGGCCACACAATGGTGGCCCTTGACGGCTGCGACCCGCTCATAGACCTCGCGGGCAAGTAGCCTCAGCGGCAAACCGATGATGCCGCTCTGGTGGGCCACCATCCGCTCGATGGCATAGTGGGTCTTGCCGGTATTCGTGGGGCCGAGAACGGCCGTCACGCGGCCATACGGGATCGTCATGTTGGGATGTCCAGGTTCAGCCGGTCCTCTTGCCTTGTCGGGGCAGGCGATGGCAAGCGGCGGGGAAAGCTTTCCACCGTCACCTGTGGAGAAAAAAGGGATAGTCTGGATCAATTACGGAACGAAGAGTGCTCGAATCGCCTACGAGGGGAAATTCGGCCTTCGTTCACGCACGAAATATGGCATGCGCCGCCCCCCTGACCGCAATTCACGGGGATCCGCAGGGGATTGCCGATGTCATGTCCCCGAAAAACCGGGTGCAACTCATCCGTGCACGGACCATTCAGAAAAACTGGGGCATCCGTGATGTCGAAACTCAGTGTCCTGAGCAATTCAGGAACCGGCAACAAAGAAAAATGCCAATATCGGCAAGCTGTGGACAATTCCGGGAGAGGCTCCGGACAGAACAGGAACATTTGCCGTCCAAACAGTTCACCAGGGTCAAGTTCCCATTCGTTCACGCCCAAGATGTTGGGCGCCACACACCCGGCAACCCCAAGGAGATTTGCATTCCCGGATTTGACCCAAGACCTGTTTGGTCGAATACTGAAGGCCCCATTTTCCGCCAAGCCGGCAGCAAAAAGGCACACAACCCATGACTGTATTCCCACAGGCGTCCCTGGCCGACTGGCAGAAGCTCGCCGCATCCGAACTGAAGGGCAAGCCGGCGGACAGCCTGACCTGGGCAAGCCCCGAAGGCATTCCGGTCAAGCCGATCTATACGGCCGCTGACCTCGAGCACATCGGCGGGCAGAACACGATGCCGGGCCTTGCCCCCTTCACCCGGGGCGTCAGGGCGACGATGTATGCGGGCCGTCCCTGGACGATCCGCCAGTACGCGGGTTTCTCGACGGCCGAGGAATCGAACGCCTTCTACCGCCAGAACCTGGCCGCGGGCCAGATGGGCCTGTCGGTCGCCTTCGACCTTGCGACCCACCGCGGCTACGACAGCGACCACCCGCGCGTGCTGGGCGATGTGGGCAAGGCTGGCGTCGCGATCGACAGCGTCGAAGACATGAAGGTTCTCTTCGACGGCATCCCCCTCGACCGAATGTCGGTCTCGATGACCATGAACGGCGCCGTGATCCCGATCATGGCCAATTACATCGTCGCGGCAGAAGAGCAGGGCGTGAAGCCAGCCCTGCTGTCGGGCACCATCCAGAACGACATCCTCAAGGAGTTCATGGTCCGGAACACCTATATTTACCCGCCTGAACCCTCGATGCGGATAATCGCCGACATCATCGCCTACACGGCCGAGAAGATGCCGAAATTCAACTCGATCTCGATCTCCGGCTACCACATGCACGAGGCCGGGGCGACCGCGGTCCAGGAGCTGGCCTTCACGCTTGCCGACGGCATTGCCTATGTGAAGGCGGCCCAGGCCAAGGGTCTCGACATCGACGAGTTCGCGCCGCGCCTGTCGTTCTTCTTCGCCATCGGCATGAACTTCTTCATGGAGATCGCAAAGCTCCGCGCCGCGCGCCAGATGTGGGCCCGCATCATGAAGGATCTTGGCGCGAAGAAGCCGGAATCCCTGATGCTGCGCACCCATTGCCAGACCTCGGGCGTGTCGCTGACCGAGCAGGATCCCTTCAACAACATCGTGCGTACAGCCTACGAGGCCATGGCCGCAGTGCTGGGCGGCACGCAGTCCCTGCACACGAATTCATTCGACGAGGCCATCGCCCTGCCGACCGAAACCTCGGCTCGCATCGCGCGAAACACGCAGCTCATCCTCCAGACCGAAACCAGGGTCACCCACGTCGTCGACCCGCTCGGTGGCTCCTATTATGTGGAGGCTTTGACGCATGCGCTTGATGTCCATGCTCAGAAGCTGATCGACGAGGTCGAAGCCATGGGCGGCATGACCAAGGCAGTCGCCTCCGGCTGGCCCAAGCTCAGGATCGAGGAGGCTGCTGCCCGCAGGCAGGCCGCCATCGATCGCGCCGAAGAGGTCATCGTCGGTGTCAACAGGTTCCGCCTGGAAAGCGAGCCCGATGTCGAGGTCCGTGACATCGACAATGACCGCGTGCGCGCGCAACAGGTCGCCCGCCTGCAGAAGATCAAGGGCACGCGCGACCAGGCCCGCGTCGACCAGGCCCTGAAAGCGCTCACCGAAGGTGCCCGCGGATCGACCAATCTCCTCGCCCTCGCCGTCGAGGCCGCACGCGCCCGCGCAACGGTCGGCGAGATCTCGGACGCCATGGAAGCCGTCTTCGGCCGCCACCGCGCCGAGACGCGCTCGATCAGCGGCGTCTACGGCGCAGCCTACGAAGGCGATGCCGGCTTCGAGGCCATCCGCGCCGAGATCGAGGCCTTCACCCGCGATGAAGGGCGCAGGCCCCGCATGCTTGTTGTCAAGATGGGCCAGGACGGTCACGACCGCGGCGCCAAGGTGATCGCGACCGCGTTTGCCGACCTTGGCTTCGATGTCGACGTCGGTCCCCTGTTCCAGACACCGGCCGAAGTGGCGCGCGACGCCATCGACAACGACGTGCATGTGATCGGCGTCTCAAGCCAGGCGGCCGGCCACAAGACGCTTGTGCCCGCGCTCAGCGCCGAGTTGAAGAAGCAGGGTGCCTCCGACATCCTCATCGTTGTCGGCGGCGTGATCCCTGCGCAGGACTACGACGCGCTCAGGGCTGCCGGCGCTGCAGCCATCTTCGGGCCCGGAACCAACATCCCGGTGGCCGCGTCCGAGGTTCTCAAGCTCATCCGCGCGCAATCGAGGCGCGCGGCCTGATACGCCGCGAGGTGTCGAGCCATCGCCCGGCGCCGCTGGCGCGCCGGGCCCCCGATGCTGCCGCAAGGACGGGCCTGCGTTCATGACGGAAGGACAATACTGGATGGAATTCCTGCTCTATTTCAATATCGCCCTGTCGCTGCTTGCCTTGGCAGCGGTCGTCATCTTCGGCCTCAGGCTGCTGCGCGCGGGCGCCGATAGCGTGACCCGCGACCTCCAGCCCAGCTTCGAGCGCCTCGCCACCCTCGCCGAACGGACCGAGGCGGCGGTGCGTGACAGCGAGCAACGCGCCCGGCGTGATGCCGACGACAGCAGCCGCGAACTGCGTCGCGAGGTCAGCCAGGGAATCCTGAACTTCGGCAACACGATCCAGGTCACGCTCTCCGAGAACCGGGCCGGGGTCGACAAGAAGTTCGAGGAGTTCTCACGCACCTCCGGCGAGTTCTCCAACAGCCTGCGCGACGAGGTGCGCAAGACCATGGGTGTTCTGGCCGACATGCTCAAGGCTGACGTGAAGGCCCTGGCAGAATCCACGACCCAGACCCAGGACACGCTTCGCCGGGCCGTCACCGAAAGCCTCGAGCGCATGCGCACCGAGAACGAAGCCAAGCTCGAGGCGATGCGCGCGACCGTCGAGGAAAAGCTGCAGGGGACGCTGGAAAAGCGCCTCGGTGACAGCTTCTCGATGGTCTCCGATCGCCTTGAGCTGGTGCACAAGGGTCTCGGCGAGATGCAGGCCCTGGCCACGGGTGTCGGCGACCTCAAGCGGCTGATGTCGAACGTGAAGGACCGCGGAGGCTGGGCCGAAATGCAGCTCGGCGCGCTTCTCGACAACGTGCTCGTGCGCGAGCAATACGTCGTCAATGCGCGCATGGACCCCAGGGCGTCCGAAGTCGTGGAATTCGCCATCCGCATGCCGGGGCAGGCCGAAGGCACCGAGATCTTCCTGCCGATCGACGCGAAATTCCCGAAGGAAGACTACGAGCGTCTTGTGGCGGCCTGGGATGCGGGCGACTCGGCCCGGGTCAGGGAGGCGGTCGACGCGCTTGCATCGGTGTTCGAGACCGAAGCCAAGCGGATCTCGTCAAAGTACATAAGGCCCCCCTACACGACGGACTTTGCCGTGATGTACGTGCCAACCGAAGGGCTCTTCGCCGAGGCCCTGCGCGTGCCGGGGCTGGCCGACAGGCTGCAGGCAAAGTACCGCATCACCATCGCCGGACCCTCGACGCTTTATGCACTGCTCAACAGCCTCCAGATGGGGTTCCGCACGCTCGTCATCCAGAAGCGCTCGAGCGAAGTCTGGCGCGTGCTCGGCGAAGCCAAGGCCGAGTTCAAGAAATACGCCGACGTCTGGGAAAAAGTATCAGGCCAGTTGCAGACGGCCCAGAACTCGATCCAGGAAATCAGCGTGCGCGCCCGCGCGGTCGAGCGGCGGCTGAAAGACGTCGAGATCGTGGACGGCGGCGCGGTTCTCGACGCCGATCAGGCGCCGGCAATCGGGCCGTCACGGGATGCCGGCGATGAGCCGCGGCAGCTTCTGTCCTGATTTGGCATTGCCCAGGCCGCAGTCGAGGGAAGGCACGTCCGTGCGCGCCTTCGCCGGCGCCCGCCGTTCGATCGCCGCCATGGTTGCCTCGAGCTTCATCGCCTGCGTGCGGTTGAACGCAATCCACGGCGCAACGTTCATCATGTAATTGCATGCATGCGGGTTCAGCACCCAGTTCATCGGCGCGGACTGTTGCAAGGCGTTCTGGGGATCGTCAGGCACCGTCTCCGGGATCGGCAGGGCGATATGGATCATGCGTGTGGCAGGCACGTCCGAAGAGGTGGTCGGCGCGCGGCAGAAGTCCCGCTTGACGATGTTGAGCGCATCGCGCCCATGCGACGACCGTGTCGACGCCAGGCCCAGAAACGGGGCCAGCGATTGCGGCACGAGGCTGCGTTCCGTTGCACCCGATGACATGGACCCCGTCGAGACGCTGGCTTCGGTACAGGTCTGCTGGATGACATGATCATCGCAGCGAACGGTGATCTGCATGCCATCCTGGCGTATGTCGCCCAGTTGCGGACGACATTCACCACGCCTGACGGTCGGCGGCTGATAGGCCTCGAGATCGTTCGAAACAATGACCACCACGGGAACCACGTTCAGCGAAGGGTCCTTTGCATTGAGGTCTTCGATCGCGCGTGCAAGTTCCCAGGCCGTGCGCGCACCATAGTTCTCGAAATAGCCGCCATCGATGATCTGGTATCCCTTGCGCTCGGTCACGCTCCAGAAGCTTCCCGCCGGTGACACGAAGGGAAACCGCGCTGAATTGGTGACAGCCGTGGCAAGCGAAATGTCACGGGTCGTGAGCTTGATGAAGTCGCCGCTGTCCGGGAAGTAGTCGAGGTTCGCCGTGGTCCTTATCGAGGACGTGAGGATGCGACGGCCCGTGCTGACGTCAGAGCCATTCAGGATCACATGCGGCAGCGACACCTGTCCGACGCGACGCTCGGCCATCGCGGCATGAAGGCCGACCAGTGTCGAAGGCACGCCCTCGGGCAGCCGGAAGCCGTCGCCGCGCTGCCAGAGCAGGTCGAATGACCGCTCAAGCGCAGCATTCCGGTCAGGGACCCGGCTCCACGTCCAGAGCGGGCCAACCATGCTGCCGAACATGTCACTGAGGAAATAGGTCGAGATGGTCGCCGACAGCAGGTCGCTTGTCGCAATTGCGCTCAGCGCATCCTCGACTTCTGGCTTGTCCCAATCCAGTCGCCCCTCTGCGTCAGCATGGGCAGCAACAAGGCGAAGATGGCTGATGGCACCCAGGCTGCCACCCGATACGCCGCTGATCGCGAAAAGGTGCCGCCCGGCCTCTCCGCCGGTCTGGTGGTCGAGCATCCGCAACGACGACAGCAGCCAGGCAGCAGCACGGCTGGCGCCGCCCTCGGCCGCCACGATGATGACAGGCAGGCGCTGCTCGCTCATCGCTCCGGGCCGTCGCGATGCCACCCATGTGCGCAAGGCCGTCTCTAGGTCCGGCCTGCATGCAATGAACGCGCCTTCGCCCGTGTCGGCCGGATTGCATTCACCCGGTCCCGCGGGTTCGATGATCTTTGCCTCGGCCAGTGGGACGGGGTGCTTTTCCATGACCCACGGCGGTGAGAGGAACCACGCCAGCATGGCAATCGTGCCCAAGGCATTGCTCAGCCGTTTCACCCGGTACCGCTCGCCCGGGATCATGGCCCGCATGCGGCCACGGTGTGAGACAATATGGGCAAGCTGAAATGCCCGCTCGACAGCCCCGCGGAACAGGGCAAGCACGATCACGAGCGGGCCGACCGCGAAGGCCAGCGAGGCGATGGCGGCTGTGGGCGCGTCGAGCATCGTCACCCACTCGGGCCTCAAGATCACGCAGGCCAGCGCCCCAAGGCTGCAGGCAAGCGAAAGAACGGCAAAGGGCCAGCCGAACGGTGCAAACGCCATGATCCGGGTAAACCGGTGGCGTTTCATCCACGAGGGCGCATCAAAGGCGCCGATCCAGCGGAAGCGCGTGCGGTGAACAACGAAGACAAAGAGCAGCCCCACGAGGCCAAAGCTCAGCAACTCCGTCCCGACAAGCACCAGCATCGAGCTGTCCAGCGGCGAATTGAGAAACCGTTCGCCGTCCAGGAAGAACAGGATTGGCAGCAGCGTGATGCCGCCGGCAGCAAGCAGGGCAATGCGGGGTGCCCACTCATGGCTCCAGTCCTCGTGGTCGGAAGAACTGTCAGGACGCCGCCGCCGTTCTTCACCGGCTGTAACGGTATCAGGGTGACCATTGCCCCGCCCGCGCGCAATGCGAACCTTGTCCAGCTCGCCGTGTTCGCGCTGCGCGGTCAGTGCCGCCCGTGTCCAGAACCAGGCACTGAGCCCCAGCAGTGTTGCCGAGACTGCAAACAGGAATGGCCTTAGCAGCGGGTCGGCCTCGTTACCGGAAAACTCCATGCCCGCAAACATGTCGGGCATCTGCGGGGGCAGCCAGACCGCGAGGAAGGCGAGGAACGGCACGGCAACGCCGATGGGCTCCTCGGCCCAGCGGCGGAGCAGGTGGTCTGCGCGCTTGAGGTTTCTTGAAAAATACATGCGTTGGCAGCTTCAGCCCGGCGCGAATCGCTCGATGGCCATTGTGGGTTGCCAACTTCGTCGGGCAAAGCAAAACCGGTTGGTGGAAGCCCTGTTGGTGCACGCAGTAGTGGAAGAATGCGCAGGCAGGTCCCTTGCTGTTGCGCGGATGCCTCAATCATCAAAGGCAGGCAGCATAAATGACATCGCGGCCGAGCGGCCCCGGCGCAGACAAGGGGCACGACACAAATGCGGCCAGAGCACTGTCACCACCCGTCCGCGGTCAGCGATCGAGTTGCGCGTCCAAATCGAGGCCGCGAACCCCGCGCGCATGCGCGCGGGGCTTTGCTTCGGCTCAGTTCGACTTCTGCACGCCGTCGACGGTGATCTTGCGCGCATGCCCCAGCGCCACGCCATAGGGCGTTTCCGTCATGATCTTGACCGGCACGTGGAAGGACTTCACGGGTCCGCCCGTGCTGCTGTCCATCTGGGCAAACCAGGTCGTTATCGTCGGCAGCGCGCGCCCCTTGTTGATGTTGGGCTTGAAGCCCGCGATCTGCTTGTAGGTGACGGTGCAGCGAATGGCCGGGCCCGAATAGCCCTCGGCCGAGTTGAGTTTGTCCTGCCCCTGGAACTTGAGCTCGATGTCATAGCGTCGCCGCCCGTCGAACACCCGCACCGTGTCACCACAGGGCTTCGCACTCGAGCGGGAAACGCCCGAAAGCGCATGGACGATGCCCGACAGCGGGTCGAGCGTGCCACGCTTCTGGTCTGCGCTCACCGGATAGCGCTCGGTGTTGTAGGCAGGCTCGGCAAACAGCTCGATCCCGGCCGTGGAGTAGGTCAGGTCAACCTTCTGCGACATCTTCTCGTTGACGGTGTTCGAGTTGTACTTCGTGGGCTGCAGGCTCTGATCTGACAGCACGCCGACCGAGCTCGCATCAATGACAGCCTCGTAGAACGAGTTCACCACGCCCGCCGTCTTGAGCTTCGAGACCGCGGAATATCCATTGCCATTGAAACTTGACTTCAGGCCGATGTTTCCAAGGTTGAAGCCGCCGAGATAAACCTGCCATACAAGCTGGATCGTGCTCGTCGAACCCTTCTGCGGGTCGTCAGCGGCAGGCTGGACATTCGTGCCCTGCGCCATCGATGCCGACGGCAGGAGGGCAAGGCTTGAAGCGATCAGGAGGCGTTTGAGCATTGGCAGGAAAACCTCTTCAGTCTCGTTTGACAAAGGCGGAAAAGCCCCGGCCCCGCAGCCAGTTCACTTGTGGCCCGTCACCTTGGTTGAATTGTGGCGGAAATCCAGCGTAATCATCAAGCGGCAATCGTCACGGAAAAGATGAACTCGCTCTCATCATCGGACATCGGCGTGGCAGGATTGGTCGAAAGGCTGGTCGCAGGCGATCGCCGGGCATTGGCCAAGTCGATCACTCTGGTTGAATCCTTGCGCCACGATGACCAGGAGGTGGCCCAGCGCCTGACCAACGCAGCCCTGCCGCACGCCGGACGCGCCATCAGGGTTGGCCTGTCCGGTGCGCCGGGTGTTGGAAAATCAACCTTCATCGAGGCGCTCGGCACATGGTTGATTGGCGCCGGGCGCAAGGTTGCGGTCCTGGCCGTCGACCCCTCGTCCCAGAGGTCGGGCGGCTCCATCCTTGGCGACAAGACCCGCATGCCGTTGCTGGCACAGAGCGCCAGTGCCTTCATCCGGCCAT
>JBILGJ010000078.1:0-9437 GCA_044351125.1 Micropepsaceae bacterium | reverse complement strand
CACCCGTGCCCTTGGCCTGAGGCTTGGGGCCAAGCCGCCAGGCGACCGCGCCGTCGAAGTTCAGCACGCAGGTCGCGCTGCCCTTGATGCCCATCTTCTTTTCGATGGAGCCGGTGTTCACGGCGTTGCGCGCGCCAACCTTGCCGTCCTCGCTGACGACGAATTTCGGCACCATGAAGAAGTTCACGGTCGACAGGTCGTCGTGGATCTTCCCGTTCTCGTCCGGGATTTTCGCGATGACCATGTGGATGATGTTGTCTGTCAGGTCATGGTCGCCGCCCGAGATATAGATCTTGGTCCCGTGAATCCGATACGTGCCATCAGCCTGCTCGACCGCCTTGGTCTTCATGAGGCGCAGGTCAGTGCCGCAATGCGGCTCGGTCAGGCACATCGTGCCCGTCCACTCGCCTGCAATCATCTTTGTTGCGATGTGCTCGCGCATCCACGGGGCGCCCGTTCCCAGCAGGGCAGCGTACGCCGCGCTCGTGAGGCCGGGATACATGGCGAAGGCCTGGTTTGCCGATGCCCCCATCTCCGACACCGCAAAGGTCATCAGGATCGGAAGGCCCGCGCCCCCGAACTGCTCGGGCACTCCCAGTCGGTTCCATCCTGAGTCACAGAAGGCCTGATAGGCCTCCTTGAACCCTTTGGGCGTACGCACGACCCCGTTCTCGAATTGGCATCCCTCTTCGTCGCCAACCTGGTTCAGCGGTTGCAGCACCTCGGACACGAACTTGCCCGCGCCCTCGAGCACGTCACGCACCGTCGCGCGGTCGAGCTCGCCATAGCCCGGAAGATCCTTGTACTTCTCGATCTCGAGCACGTCGAACAGCAGGAAATCATAATCGTCAACAGGGGCTTTGTAGCTGGGCATGTTGTTGATCCGGTTTGGCAAAAAGCGTGCTCCGGGGAATATGGCGTCAAGACCCCGTTATGGCAACAACGCTCAGGCCACCTTGAGGTGGAGCAACAATGATGTTTCCGGCCGCGAGAGGTAGACAGGGATGCCCCGCTGTCCGGCCACCTTCCCGCCGAGTTTCAGGTTGCCGCTACGCAAGGCGGGCGGCATTGATTGCTCGATCGCCGTCGGGTGGGGACCAGGCACGGCGATACGGTAAAGCATCTGTTGATCGAGCCCCGGCACCCGCAGCCAAGTGCCGCGGCCGAGCGCCTTCGACCCCGTGCGCACGACCAGGCAAAGCGCCTCGCTGCCATCCGCGGCCGTGACGCCAACGCCCAGGTGGTCATCACCCGGCAGGTCGATGCGCCACCAGCGGCCGCTGTGCAGGAGCGGGCGGAACGCCTTGTAGGTCGCGATATGCGCCGAGAGGCGTGCAAGCCCCGCCTCGTCCAGCGTCCTGAGGTCGAGTTCCAGCCCCATGTGTCCGAACAATGCCACATGCGCCCGCAGATCAAGGGACAGCTTGCGCCCCGTGATGTGGCAGGTCGCAGGCCCGACATGCACGCCCGCCACCTCCGGCGGCAGGAACAGGTTCGCATGGCGCTGGATGTCGAAACGGTCGAGCGCATCGTTGGAATCCGAAACCCAGGCCCGCTCGGCCCGCGAGAGCATCCCGTAGTCGCAGCGCCCGCCACCGCTGGCGCAGGTCTCGATCTCGACAGCCGGATGCGCGGCGCGCAGACGATCGATCAGCGCATGCACGCCGCGGACGTGCGCATGATGACCGGGCCCTGTCAGGTCGCGGTTCATGTCCCACTTGAGATAGGCGATTGCGTACGCCGACAGCAGCCGGTCCAGCGCCCCGAACAGGTGCGCCTGCACGTCCCTGCGCGACAGGTCCAGCACGCACTGGTGGCGCATCAGGACCTGCGCCCCCGGATCCCGGCGGATCCAGTCGGGATGCGCCCGCGCGAGGTCGCTGTCCGGGTTGACCATTTCGGGCTCGACCCACAGGCCGAATTCAAGCCCCCGCGCATGGACATGCTCGATGAGGGGATTGAGCCCGTCGGGGTATTTCAGCGCATCGACCGTCCAGTCACCAAGCCCTGCGCGATCATCGTTGCGGCCCTTGAACCACCCGTCATCAAGCACGAACCGCTCGGCGCCCACCTGTCCCGCGCGATCGACGAGGTCGCGCAAGGTGGCCATGTCGTGCCTGAAATAGATCGCTTCCCACGTGTTGTAGTGCACCGGCCGCGGCCGGGCAGCAACCTTGGCTGGACTGATCTCGGCCCGCACGAACGCATGCAGCGCCTGCATCGCACCATTCAGCCCCGCGCGAGAAAAGGCCGCGTGGCACCACGGGCTCTGGTAGTCCGCCGGCAAGGCGTGACCGTCCTCGGCAAGCTCACCTGCCTGCACCATCACCGTGCCTTCGCGCAGGGTCTCGACCGACATCCTGTGGCTGCCGCTCCAGGCGAGGGTCACGCCGACAACATCACCATGGTCATTGCCAAAGCCCCGCGTGCCGGCAAACAGCCCCGGGAAGCGGTCATGCCCGCCACGTCCGCGCCGGCTCTCGAGCACGACATCAGCCGTGCCCAGAACCTGCCGGTTGAGCGCGAACTCGCGCGCCCAGTCGCCGCCGAAGGTAACGATCTCGTCCATGCCTGCAGGCAATGGCAGCGCCATGGCCGCAAGCCGCATCACGTCAAGCCCCTGCGCTGAGCTGCGAACCGACAGCACGCCATGCATCGAAAGCCTGTACTCGATGACAAGCTGCGCCTGCGCATCGTCTTCGGCAGCAAGCCGAATGACCAGCTCCTGCGCCGACCCGCGGGCATCCATCAGCCGCAGCAGGCGAGGCTGTCTGAGGCCGATCGCGCTCGCCCCGAAATGCCCGGCCTCCGCGCCGGGCAGCACGCAAGGCGGACGCGGCGCGTCAAGCCGCGCCCCCCACATGACATGCGGGGCCATCTCGCAGATCACGTCGGGATGGGGCAGGGGCCCGAGGTCCGCGCCGAAATGCACGACGCGCGGCAGCAGGCCGTCGGCCGGCTTCAGGTCGATCAGCAGCGACGCCGCGCCAGCCCGCATGTAGTGAAGCCGTCCGTCCACTGCTAGCGATCCTTATATTGCGGCTTGCGCTTCTCGAGGAACGCGCGCATGCCTTCGGGGAAATCCTGCGTCTGCGCGCACAGGATCTGGTTGCGGTCCTCCATCGCGATGGCGGCTTCAAGGCTGCCGGCATCGACGCTCATGTTGAGGCATTCCTTCGTCATGCGAAGGCCCAGGGGCGATGTCGTCAGCATCTCCTCGACATAGGGACGCGCAGCCTCTTCAAGCTGGTCATCGGGCACGACCTCGCTGACCAGCCCGACGCGCAGCGCGCGCTCGGCGTGGATGAAACGCCCGGTGAGCATCAGCTCCGAGGCCACCGACACGCCCACCAGGCGCGGCAGGAAATAGCTGACCCCGATATCACACGCCGAAAGTCCGATACGGATGAAGGCGGCATTCATGCGCGCGCTCGTCCCCGCTATGCGGATGTCGCTGGCCAGCGCAAAGGCAAAGCCGCCACCACAGGCCGGCCCATGCACGAGCGAGATGAAGGGTTGCGGCGCACGCCGCATGCGCATCACGATCTCGCTGATCCGACGCTGCGCCGTCAGGCCCGTTGCAGGACTGCGCGGGGAATTGTCCCGTTCTTTCAGGTCAAGCCCGGCACAGAACGCGCGCCCTGCACCCCTCAGGACGACAACGCGCACGCTTTTGTCCCAGTAAAGGCTCTGTGTATAGTCGAGCAGGTCGTCGATCAGTTGCCGGTTCAGGGCATTCAGGCTGTCGGGGCGGTTCAGCGTGACCCAGTCGACGGGTCCTTCCTTGCGGATCAGCAATGTCTGGTAGCTCATGGTGCACCGGCCGCCTTGCGTTGCAATGGACGTCCGAAATATAGAACGGGAATGAGGCTGAACACCATCGCCAAACGGCTCGCCGCAGCATCGCTTGCGTTCATCATGACGCTCGGAGCAAGCGTTGCGGACGAGAGGCCGAGGCGCATCGTCTCGACGAATGTCTGTGCCGACCAGCTCGTGATGCTTCTTGCCGATCCGGCCGACATCTTGTCGGTATCAAGTCTTGCCAGCGATCCGGAAGTGTCGAACCTCTCGCGAGAGGCTGCACGCTTTCCCGTCAACCATGCCCGCGCCGAGGAGATTGTCCGCCTGTCGCCCGACCTCGTCGTGGGCGACGTGCAGACCGGTCGCCACGCCAACGCGCTCGCCCGTTCGATCGGCGTGCCGGTCCATCTGGTCGGCTGGCCATCCTCGATCGCAGATGTCGAGCGCATCATCACGGCCTTGGGCGATGCGGTCGGCCAGCCCGCGCGCGCGGCACGCGTCATTGATGGCATGCGCAGGCGGATGGGCTCCTCTCGGCCTGCCGTGGTCACCGCACTGGTTTACGAGCCCAATGGACTGACGACAGGCAAGGGTACATTGAGCGACGATGTCCTCGCGCATGCAGGTCTCCGCAACATTGCGGGCAGCCTCTCGTCAGGCGCCTATGCGCCGGTGCCCCTCGAGCGTGTCATCGCCACGCCGCCAAGCCTGCTGGTCATGGACGAATCCTACAGCGCAAGCTCCAGTCGTGCGCAGGCCTTGCTGCGCCATCCAGCCTTCGCCTCGCTCAAGGAAAAGACAGTCATTTACCGCATGAAGTCGCGCCTCCTGCTTTGTCCCGGGCCCTGGGTCGCGGACGCTGTGGTGGCGCTGGCAGGTCGCCGTGACGCGCTTGCCGCCTCGCTTGCCAAGCCCTGAGATTCACGGTACCGCTTTTCCCGTGCATGGTGCTTCGACAGGGACCTTCCCTGCCGGAGGAAAAGGGAATGCGGTACCGATCCAGGGATGGGTCCCAAGCCGCAGCTGCCCCCGCAACTGTAGTCGGCGAGCGGCTTGCCGCCAGACGCCACTGGGGCCTTGAGGCTCCGGGAAGGCAAGGCAAGCCCGCGATGAAGCCGCAAGCCAGGAAACCTGCCAGGCACTCGTCGTCTATTCAGTGGCCGGGGTGTGCCAGTGAAGCGGATCTTCCGTCGCGGCGAAGTTTTGTTTTGTCCGTCGGGAGTACGCCTGAGGTGCGACCAGCCGTCACCATGGAATTCTCGCAGGCAGGCCTCCTCGCAGGCCTTGGCCTGGCGCTCGCGCTTTGCTGCACGGTCTCGCTCTTCATCGGCTATGCGTCGATCCCTGTAGCCTCGGCCCTCAGCGGCCTCGTCGGCGGCGAGGGTGTCGAAGGCATCATCATGCAGGACATACGCTTGCCCCGCATGCTGCTGGGCGTCGTTGCCGGCGCAGCCCTCGGCATGAGCGGCGCAGCCCTGCAGGGCCTTCTGCGCAATCCGCTGGCCGAGCCGGGCGTCATGGGTATTGCATCATTCGCATCCCTGGGCGCCGTGATTGCGATCTACTTTGGCATTTCGACCCTCTTCGAGCTGTCGCTGCCCATTGCCGCCATGACCGGGGCGCTACTGGCGGCGGCGATCCTCAACCTGATCTCCGCACGTCACAACTCGCTCTATACGCTCGTGCTTGCAGGGGTTGCGCTGGCCAACCTTGCGGCAGCGCTCATGGCGCTGGCGCTCAACCTGGCCCCCAATCCCTATGCTGTCAGCGAGATTGTCTACTGGCTTCTGGGCTCGCTCAAGGATCGCAGCACGCAGGATGTCCTGCTCGCAGTCCCCTTCGTTGCGCTGGGCATGTTCATCCTGCACGGCACGCGCAGGGCGCTGGACGCACTGGCACTGGGCGAGGACGTCGCCCGTTCCATGGCCATCGACGTGACGCGAACCGGCCAGCTCGTGACGCTCGGCGTTGCCCTCACGGTTGGCGCCTCGGTCGCCGTCACGGGCGCGATTGCCTTCGTCGGCCTGATCGTGCCGCATCTGTGTCGCAGCCTTGTCGGCCACGAGCCCTCGCGCCTTCTCTGGCCCAGCGCAATCGGCGGGGCCTTGCTTGTAAGCATCGCGGATATTGCGGTGCGCCTGGTCCCCTCGGGGCCCGAACTCATGCTGGGCGTGTTCACCTCGCTGATCGGCGTTCCCTTCTTCCTCTGGCTGGTCTTCCGGCTCAGGCAGGAGGCCACATGATGTCCCTCCAGCTGAACAGCGTCTCGGTTTCGCTGCGCGGGCAGCCGATCCTGAAATCCGTCTCCCTCGAGGCGCAGTCAGGCACCTGCATCGGGATCGTCGGTCCGAACGGGTCCGGCAAGTCGACAGCAATGAAGGTGCTCGCAGGCCTGCTGGCACCGGCAAGTGGCACGGTCAAGGTCGAGGGCAGGGCCCTGTCCGGCTGGACCCGCCAGGAACTGGCCCGCCATCTGTCCTACCTGCCCCAGAACGGCGATGTGCACTGGCCCCTCAAGGTTCGGGCCGTAGTGGCGCTCGGACGCTTGCCCCATGCGGCCTTCGGCGCGGCACGCGCCCTCGACGAGGCCGCCATCGCTGATGCCATGCAGCGCTGTGACGTTGCACACCTCGCGCAGAGACCTGTCAGCAGCCTGTCCGGCGGCGAGCGGGCCCGTGTGCTGCTGGCCAGGGCACTGGCCACCGGCGCGCGTGTGATCCTTGCCGACGAGCCGTTCGCCCAGCTCGATCCGCAGCATCAGATACACGCCATGGAAGTGCTGAAGGCCGAAGCGGCCAGGGGCGCTACAGTCATCGTCGTCCTGCACGACCTCGCGCTGGCCGCGCGCTATTGCGATCGTGTCGCGGTGGTTTCAGGCGGCATGGTGGTGGCTGAAGGCCTGCCGCGCGATGTCCTGTCAAGCGACGTGCTGCGGACCGTCTTCGGCGTGGATGCCTTCATCGGCGAGCACCAGGGCTCGCCCCTCGTGCTGCCCATCCGGCGCCGCTCCGACCTCAGCGCTTCGCGCGGCTCATAGCTTCATCAAGGATGATGCCGATCAGGTCCTCGTACTTGCGGCCCAGCATCCGCCACATGATCGGCAGGTCCGAGATTTCCTCGTTGATGCCAGCCAGCGGATTGACCTCGAGGAAATAAACCCGGCCATCCGAGCCCGCACGAAGGTCGGCACGTCCCGCATCGCGGCAACCCAGCGCGCGCCATGCCGCAAGCGCCACCGCCTCTGCTTCCTTTGCCTGCGCATCGGTAGCGATGGAATAGCTCACGCGCCCTTCCCAGTTCTCCTTGTTGAAATAGGAATAGAGCCCCTGTTCGGCATCCTTGCCCAGGTGCACCTCCATGGCTGCGACCGCGCGCGCGGATGCGCCCGAACCCAGCAGCCCGACCGTGAACTCCCGCCCGTTGAGATAGGGCTCGATGAGAACCGGCTGGTTGTGCGTCTTGAGCAGGTCGCGAACGGTCGCATCGAAGTCGCCGGGGCTGCGCACGATCGAGCGCGGCGTCACGCCCTTTCCGGTGCCCTCGGCAACCGGCTTCACGAAGAGCGGGTAGGGCATGGCCGCAAGCCGCTTCGTCCATTCGGCCCGCTCCAGATCCTCCGGTCGCTCACAAACGAGGAAGGGTGCGGTTGCTACCCCGGCCGCCTGCAGCACGGCCTTCGTGTGGCCCTTGTGCAGGCACAGCGTCAGTACGCTCGCATCCGAGAAGGTACAGGCAATGCCATAGGCCTCGAGCAGCGCTGGCACCTGTGCCTCGCGCGCGATGCCGTGCATGCCCTCGGCGATGTTGAACACAAGGTCCCAGCGATCACCCGCGGCAAGCCGCGCCACGAGGTCGCGCACGTTGCCGATGCGATCCACCGAATGTCCGTGTGCTGCAATCGCGCGGGCAAGGCCCTCGATCGTGTCTTCCTTGTCGAACTCGGCGGTTTCTTCGAGCGAGTAGCCCAGACGGAGATAATCCGACCTGAGATCGTAGGTTAGGCCGACGCGCATGGGCACCTGTTGGGGAAGCAGGGAATGGTGACCCCGAGACGATTCGAACGTCCGACCTACAGATTAGGAATCTGCCGCTCTATCCTGCTGAGCTACGGGGTCATTGCGGGGCGCATCATTTGTCGATTGCACTTGCAGGTCAAGCCGCATCCTTTGCACCCACCAAGTAAAAAGCCCGGGCCAATGGGCCCGGGCTTGGTGTCATCGGTTATGCGGCAGTTCTCAGGCCGCGCGCTGCAGCGCGACCTCAAGACGCTTCACGGCGGCGTCTTCGTCGATGCGCTCGACCGCCGCGACTTCGCGGGCCATGCGTGCGAGTGCCGCCTCGTAGAGCTGGCGCTCGGAGTAGGACTGCTCCGGCTGCCCGCTGGTGCGGTGCAGGTCGCGTACAACTTCCGCGATCGAGATCAGGTCGCCCGAGTTGATCTTGGCTTCGTATTCCTGCGCGCGGCGGCTCCACATCGTGCGCTTGATGCGCGCGCGGCCCTTGAGCGTCTGCAGGGCCGAGGCCACGACATCGGGCGAGGACAGGCGGCGCATGCCGATCGCCGAGGCCTTGGCCACAGGAACGCGCAACGTCATCTTGTCCTTGTCGAAGTTGATCACGAAGAGTTCGAGCCTGATGCCCGCCACTTCCTGCTCGACCACCGACACAATCCGCCCCACGCCGTGCGCTGGATAGACAACCCAGTCATTGGTGCGGAACTCGGGCTTTTTCTTTTCGGGCTTGGGCACGATGGCGACCGGAGCCTTGGCAACCGGGGCCACGGGCGCGACGGGCTTCGGCGCAGCCGCCGCCGGTGCCGTGGCTGTCTTCTGGGGTGCCCCATTCGACGCAACCGCCTTCAGTTCCACCTTCGGTGCAGGCTTGGCGTCCGTCTTCGGCGCAACCTTCACGTCCGCCTTGGGCACCGCCTTCAACTCAGGCTTCTTCGTCTCGGTCTTGCCGGCATTGGCCTTCAAGTCCGGCTTCGCGGCTGCGGGCTTTGCGGCAACCTTCACCGCGCCCTTCGCGGCTTTCGCCTGCGTTTTGACAGCCTGCTTTTTCGTGCTCATCAAGTTGTGTCTTTCTCGCTCACCCCGGTAGCGTCGCGGGAAGCGCCGAAAGTCAGAAGGACGGGCAGGGGGCATGTTCCGAACGGGCAATACGGGCCGGAGCCAAGCCATCGCCAGGACGCCCTGGCGCACGCTCAACCCTTACGCGTTTCGGACGTTTGACCTTTAATTCCCCACGTCGTCTGTCGACTTGCAGCTTTCTGTCGTGCGTTACCAAGTGATGAAAATGTAACACGAAAAGGGGGAAAAATAAAGGCAGACCAAATGGTTAACCGAAAATACCCGCGCGCTGGACAAGGAAATTTTTGGCGTTTTTCTGCAAAATTCTCGTGAAGCGGCAATATGCGCACCGCGTGAAAATTACACGATGGAAACCACGAAATGGGGAAAAGTGCAGAATTTCGCGGATCAGCCGGTTAACACGCGGCCGCCGCGCCTCAACTGCCCTGCCCGGGTTTGGGGCTGAAGAACTTCTCGTACTTTCCAGTCACATTCTCGAAGTCTTTCGCGTCCGCCGGCGGTTCACCCTTGACGGTAATGTTGGGCCATTTGGAGGCGAAATCCTTG
>JBILGJ010000404.1:0-2753 GCA_044351125.1 Micropepsaceae bacterium | reverse complement strand
AGCTATGGTCGTCCTTGGCTTTGGCCTGCTCGGCGTTGCTGAGGCCGGAGAGCGCGATGCCGTGGACCGGGGACTGAAGCAACTGGGCCGCGGGGTCGAGCGCGTCGAGCTCGCCGGCGTCGACGGAAAGAAGGTCCGCCTGAAGGACTTTGATGGCCAGCCGCACGTCCTGTTCTTTGGCTTCACGCGCTGCCCGGTCGTATGCCCGGTGACGGTCTGGGAACTCGATGCGGCGCTCGAATCCATCGGCGGGTCCGCAAAGGAAATCAGGATCATCTTCATCACGCTGGACCCGGCCCGGGATACGCCCGCCGTGATGCAGAACTATTTCTCAGGCTTCAAGGGCCGCGTGACCGCGCTTACAGCCCCCCTGCCTGTGGTCACACGCATGGCAAAGGCCTTTGATGTCCGCTTCGAGCGGGTCGCAACGGGCAAGGGCGACTACTCGATCGATCACACGGCGCATGCCTTCTTGGTAAACGCTGAAGGCGAGGTCGTGGATACGATTGCGTTTGGAGCCTCGCGTGAACTGAGCGTGACGCGGCTCAAGGCGCTTATTCAGGACGCCAAGCGGCCAAACTAGGGGCAGTTCGGGTGCCCCGGCCGCTGCCGGATACGATGTTTTGACTTCCAAATGTGAAGCCCGTGCCTCTTTGGCTATGATGCCGGCGCGAGGTAACCATTCGTGCCGATCTATTCCTACGAAGCCGCAGGCAAAGACGGAAAGCCGACGCACGGCACCATCGAGGCGCCGACGCGCAGCGCCGCTGTCGAGCGACTGCTCCAGCAAGGCCGCACGCCGTTGCGGCTGTCCGAGAGCGCGCTCAGCCGCGGTCCCGGCAGCCTGTCAACGCTTTTGCCTTCCTGGCGCACAATGTCGGTCGCGCGGGGGCGCGTGACGCTCCTGCGAGAGCTTGCAGTCCTGCTCAGGGCGGGCCTGAACGTCGAACGATCACTCACGACAATGGCAAGCCTTGCATCCGCGCCTGCCATCCGCGCGCTGCTCGAGGCGATGCTGGAAAGCCTTCGCGGCGGCGAGACCCTGTCGGCAGCAATGGCCCGAGCGGGCCAGTTGTTCCCCGAGCCCATGCGACGGCTGGTGGCCGCGGGCGAAGCCAGTGGCCGCCTCCCGGAAGTCATGGCGCGGATTGCCGACGCGGAAGACCGGTCGCGCCAGTTGTCCGACAAGCTTGTGTCCGCGATGATCTACCCGGCGCTCCTCGTGGCCACGATGCTCGGTGTCCTGACGCTGATCTTCACGACCGTGCTCCCGCAACTCGAGCCGGTGCTGCAGGGCGGCGGCGCAGCCATCCCATGGCCAGCAGCGACCCTTCTCGCCGTATCCCGCTTCGTGAACGAGTTCGGCTATGCGCTGGCGCTTGTCCTTCTGGGGAGCCTCGTTGCCGCGCTCTATTTCCTGCGCCAGCCCTCGGCACAGCTTGCCCTCGACCGGCACGCGCTCAAGGCGCGCTACATGCTTGGCATTCCACTGCATTACCAGACGGCACAATTCTTCAGGAACCTCGCCATGCTGGTGGAGGGCGGCATGCCGCTGAATCGCGCGCTCGAGTTGGCACAGCAAGCCATGTCGAACCGCTTCCTGCGCCAGAGCCTTGATACCGTCATCCAGCAGGTCAGGCAGGGACGCACGCTGCGCAGCGCCCTCGAGCAGGTCGGGATGTTCCCGCGGCTGGCCGTCGAGTTCGTGGCCGTCGGCGAGGAGACCGGTCGCCTCGCCCCGATGCTTCAGGAAGCCGCCGACATGTTCGAGCGTGACGTGCAGACACGCATAGAACGTCTCTCGGCACTCCTGCTTCCCGCCATCACCATACTGCTCGGTCTTGTCGTGGCAGCAATCATGACGGGCGTCGTCAGCGGCATCTTCGCGGCCAACGACCTGGCAATCGGACCATGACCAAGGGCAACGCCAGCGCCGGATATTCGCTGCTCGAGATGCTTGTTGTCATCGCCATCCTTGCGATCGTGATGACCGTGAGCCTCCCCTTTGCGGCGAGGACGATGGACGGCCTCACCATTGAAAGCGACGCCCGCCTTGCGGCCGGTCGCATCCGGGAACTCAGGTCCTACGCAATGGACCAGCAGCGCGATATCATGGTCTCGCCCGCTGGCGGGTCGAGGGCCGGCCTCGTGTCCTCTGATGGCAGGAGGCTGGATCTCTCCTCGGGAACAGCTGTTTCCATCCAGGGTGCAGGTCCCGAGCCGTCGATGGTGCTGGGCTGGGACGGATCCGTCTCGGGGCAACTCATCCTCAGCAATGGCCGCAAGACGCTGCGGCTCTACCAGCGCGCCCCCCATGCGCCCGTGATCATCGAGGCGATGCGATGACCGGGCGCCGCGAGCAGGGCTTCACGCTGGTCGAGGCGCTCGTCGCCTTCGCGATCCTCGCCGTCGTCCTCGTGGCCGCCTTCCGGACGGCCGGAACGGGACTGCGCGCGATAGATGCAGCCGCCACCACAGAAGCCGCAGTCCTTGCCGCCCGCTCCCAGATGGACCGCATCATCGCCCTGCGCCAATTGTCCGGCCCGCGCAAGGGCCAGATCGAGGGGACACCGTATACATGGGAGCTCGAGGTCCTCCCGCCATCAAGAGCCTGGAGCCTCCAGCCACTCGCACGCAAGCCGGCACATGTCAGGCTGACGGTGTCGTGGCTCTCGCGCAGCGGCACTTCGCGCATCCAGCTCGAGCGCGTAATCTTCCTCGAACGGGCCGTGGTGCCATGATCCGGCAGCGCG
>JBILGJ010000077.1:0-9483 GCA_044351125.1 Micropepsaceae bacterium | reverse complement strand
CAAGCCGGCGGTTAAAGCTCTCTTCTACCGTGCCGGATGTGCGCGTGCCGTCGAAGCCGCTGCCCGATTGGCCATAGCCGCCCATGCGGACGGCAACCGGTGCCGTGACCGGCGAGAACAGGAGCGCCATGCCGTTCGCGGCGTCGCGGCCGAGCAGCTCGTTCGGCGTGTCGAACCCGGCGATCGCGACGTCGGCGGGGAGGAAGGTTCCGTTGTTGGGGATTGCGGCAGAGCCGAAGCGCGAGCGCGGATCATACCACACCATGACCGAGGCGCCGTTGACGACCCTTGCGTCGCCTGCCGGCACGACAAAGTCGAGGCCGAAGAGGAACTCCCTGAGATTGGTGCGGCCGAAGGTTGGGTCAGTCGTGTAGCCGACCTGGGCGCGATTGCCCGGCGACGTCGGCGCGTCGTAGCCGCCTGGCGTCACGCTGTCGACACAGTGGGCGGCAAAGAGGACCGTTCGTGGATTGATGAGCAAGCCCGTACACGTGCCGCCGGAGTTGCCTGCCTCGTTGCGGATCCCAAGCCCGACCCAGTAAGGCTGCGTGTTCGATGTGTCCACGACGCTGGCTGGCGTGACGCCGTCAGGCGTGGTGGCTGCCATTGAAGGTGTTGCTGCCAGGATGGCTGATCCTGCAACGGACCCAAGGAGTGCAGCGCGCAGCCAGTGCGCGTATCGACCGTAACCCATCATTTCCCCCATATTCCCCCCAAAATCCCAGCCCCAAGCCGGAATTTTGAACCGTAGCGTGTTAGATTGCTAATCTTGGTTGAGGGGTGTCAATGGTGGCACGCGAAAAGTGCGTTGCGCGCGGGCATCACTGCAGGCGCATAATGGGTATCATTACCGGGCCAGGATGTAGAATAGATGCGCTTTCACCGTTTGACGTATGCAGTCCTGGGCCTTTTCGTGCTGGTGGCGAGCCCTTTCCGGGCCGTCGGAACAGAGCAGATCCCCCTGGATCCGGCGGCGTCGCCCAAGCCGCCTGTGGCGACCGTGACGGCCGTTGTCGCCGAGCCGTCAACTTCGCGCCACTGCACCTTGCGTCTCTTGCCGAATGGCGTGGTGACCATTGGCAGGCCATGCGGGCTTGAGGTCCGGCTGAAGGCGGTCAAGGCCTGGCGCATGACAGGAAACGTGGTTGACCTGCTCGACGTCGAACAAAAGCCTGTTCTTTCGTTTGAGCGCGCCGGGCCGAGATCCTTCAAGACCCCATCGGGTGGGAGAAAGGGCGCGCAGCTGACGCTCACGATGCTGCCCGCAAGCTCCATGCCCCTGTCGGGGCAGTAGCAGGTCGCTTCGCTGGTTCGTCCTATCGTTGAAACCACCACGGCGCGTTTCACAAAGGCGGTGGTTGCGCATTGTTGATGGTTTCGCGGCCGGTCACCAAGAACGCCTGTCCCGGTCCAAACGGGGCCGCCCGATGCCCTTGCAGGGATGGCGTCCGCGCGGCGTTGGGCTATCATGACACCATCATGGCGCCGACAGGTTCACTGGAAGCAAGCGTGCTTCGGATCGTTGCCCTCCACGAAGGCCGCGAGGGGGCGTTGCTGCCGGTGCTGCACGACGTGCAGGCGGCGTTTGGTTGCATTCCCCATGATGCAGTGCCCCTCATCGCGCGGGGGCTCAACCTTTCGCGGGCCGAGGTGCATGGCGTTGTCACCTTCTATCATGATTTCCGGTCGGAGCCTGCGGGCCAGCGGCATGTGAAGATCTGCCGGGGCGAGGCCTGCCAGTCGATGGGTGCGGATGCCATGGCGCAGCGCGTGCTCGGGCATTTCGGCATCGACTGGAACGGAACGACAGAGGGTGGTTCTGTCACCGTGTCACCGGTTTTCTGCCTGGGCCTGTGTTCGGTTGCGCCTGCGGTGCAGCTGGGGGATGCGCTTCATGCACGGGTGTCGGCCGAGGCCGTGATAAAGCTTGTGGAGACGGAAGCGTGATCCGCGTCTTCGCTCCGTCCGACTCTGTTGCCGTTGCATGTGGTGTCGAGCCCGTGCTTGCGGCCCTTCGTGCGGTCGCTGCCAGGGCCGGAATGCCGCTTGAGGTCACGCGCACGGGTTCGCGCGGGCTGCATTGGCTCGAGCCGCTCATCGAGGTTGAGCGGGGTGGCGTTCGGCAAGGGTATGGGCCGCTCAAGGTCGCCGATGTCGATGCAAGGATCCTGCAGGGTGGGCCCCATCCGCAGCTTGTCGGGCCTGTCGAGGCACTGCCGGGCATGAGGTTGCAGGCACGCGTGCTGTTTGCGCGCTGTGGTCTGTCGGATCCCCTGTCCTTTGCGGATTTCACTGCCCGCGGCGGCGCGGCGGGACTGGAGCGGGCGCGTGCCATCGGACGCGAGCAGGTGATTGCAGAGGTGGTGGCCTCGGGGTTGCGGGGACGTGGTGGCGCGGGCTTTCCCGCCGGCATCAAGTGGACGACGGTTGCCAGCGCCACAGGCGCACGCAAGTTTGTCGTCTGCAATGCCGACGAGGGCGACAGCGGCACCTTTGCCGACCGGATGCTGATGGAGGGCGATCCCCTTGGGCTGATCGAGGGGATGGCGATTGCCGCGTTCGCGGTTGGCGCGGGCAAGGGTTATGTCTATTCGCGCAGCGAGTATCCGCTGGCCAACCGCACCTTTGCTGCGGCACTAGAGATTGCGCGTGCGCAGGGGCTTCTGGGGCCGGCATTCGATATCGAGTTGCGCATCGGGGCTGGTTCCTATGTGTGCGGCGAGGAGACGGCGCTTCTCGAGAGCATCGAGGGGAAGCGGGGACAGGTTCGTGCCAAGCCTCCATTGCCTGCACATGCGGGCCTGTTTGGCGCGCCGACGCTGGTCAACAATGTGCTCACGCTTGCCAGCGTTCCCTGGATCCTGGTTCATGGCGGGGCTGGCTATCAGGCGATGGGACATGGTCGCTCGCGAGGCACGATGCCCGTGCAGCTTGCCGGGAATGTGAAGCGCGGCGGGCTCTATGAGGTGCCGTTCGGACTGACGCTGGGGCAGATCGTGGATGGCATCGGTGGTGGAACTGCAAGCGGGCGGCCGGTGCGCGCCGTGCAGTGCGGCGGTCCGCTGGGGGCCTATTTCCCGCGTGCGTTGTTCGATACGGTCTATGACTATGAAAGCTTTGCGGCGCGCGACGGGCTGGTCGGGCATGGTGGGATCGTCGTGTTCGACGATACGGTCGACATGGCGCGCCAGGCCCGCTTTGCCATGGAGTTCTGCTCGATCGAGAGTTGCGGGAAATGCACGCCATGCCGGATCGGCTCGGTGCGCGGGATGGAGGTCATCGACCGCATCCTTGCCGGGGACGAGGTCGAGCGCAACATCGCGTTGCTGGACGAGTTGTGCGAGACAATGAAGTTCGGCTCCCTGTGTGCCCTTGGCGGGTTCGTTCCTTATCCGGTGCTGAGTGCCGTTCGCCATTTTCCGGAGGACTTCGTTGCGCATGCGCGGCGCCGACAGCGGGAGCTGGCGTCATGAACCGGTGCTCGGAGAGGGACTTCGGAACGCCGGCAATCGTGTCGGACCGCATGGTGCGGGTCACTGTCGACGGTGTCGGCCTGTCGGTACCGGAGGGAACCTCGGTGCTGCGGGCGGCACGCGAGGCGGGGATCGATATCCCGAAGCTTTGCGCCACCGACAGCCTCGAGGCTTTCGGGTCGTGCCGGCTGTGCGTGGTGGAGATCGAGGGACGCAACGGCACCCCTGCCTCGTGCACGACGCCGGTTGCCGATGGCATGGTGGTGCGGACGCAGACGCCCTTGGTGGCGCGGCTCAGGCGCAATGTGATGGAGCTTTACGTTTCGGATCATCCGCTCGACTGCCTGACCTGCAGTGCGAATGGCGATTGCGAGCTGCAGGACATGGCGGGTGCCGTGGGCCTGCGCGAGGTGCGCTATGGGACGCAAGGGCAGAACCATCTTGACCTGCCAGTGGACGCCAGCAATCCCTATTTCAGCTATGATCCGTCGAAGTGCATTGCGTGCTCGCGCTGTGTGCGTGCGTGTGCCGACATCCAGGGCACCTTCGCGCTGACCATCGAGGGGCGCGGCTTTGCCTCGCGCGTGGCGGCGGGTCAGGCGGAGAGCTTTCTTGAGTCTGAATGCGTGTCATGCGGGGCCTGCGTGCAGGCCTGTCCGACAGCGACCCTCAACGAGAAATCCGTCATCGAAAATGGCGTGCCGGAGCGTGCCGTCACGACCACCTGCGCCTATTGCGGCGTGGGCTGTTCCTTCCGGGCGGAGATGCGGGGCGAGCAGGTGATCCGCATGGTGCCTTCGCGCGATGGCAAGGCGAACCACGGGCATTCCTGTGTCAAGGGACGGTTTGCATGGGGTTACGCCACGCATCGCGAGCGTGTGCTGAAGCCGATGATCCGTTCACGCACCGACGAGCCGTGGCACGAAGTGTCATGGGAGCAGGCGATCGCCCATGCGGCCTCGGAATTCCGCCGCATCCGTGCGAAGCACGGGCGGCTGTCGCTGGGCGGGGTGACGTCGTCGCGCTGCACGAACGAGGAGACGTTCCTTGTCCAGAAGCTGGTGCGCGCGGCATTCGGCAACAACAACGTCGACACCTGCGCGCGGGTTTGCCATTCTCCGACAGGCTATGGACTGAAGACCACGTTCGGGACATCGGCGGGCACGCAGGACTTCGACAGTGTCGAGCAGGCCGATGTCATGGTTGTGATCGGGGCAAACCCGACGGACGGGCATCCTGTCTTTGCCTCGCGCATGAAGCAGCGCCTGCGCGAGGGGGCCCGGTTGATCGTGATCGACCCTCGGCGCATCGACCTCGTTCGTTCGCCCCATGTGCGGGCGGATTTCCACCTCGCGCTCAAGCCCGGAACGAATGTGGCGGTGCTGACCGCCATGGCGCATGTCATCGTGCGCGACAACCTGGTCGACATGGACTTCGTCCGGTCACGCTGCGAAACGGATGCGTTCGCGGCCTGGGCATCGTTCGTGATGGAACCGGAAAACGCGCCGGAGGCGGTCGCACGCATTGCCGGGGTCCCGGCGAGCGACATCGAGGGTGCTGCACGGCTCTATGCGACGGGCGGCAATGGCGCGATCTATTATGGCCTCGGCGTGACCGAGCACAGCCAGGGCACCACAGCCGTGATGGCGATTGCCAACCTGGCGATGGCCACAGGCAATATCGGACGTCCGGGCGTGGGCGTGAACCCGCTGCGCGGCCAGAACAATGTGCAGGGCTCGTGCGACATGGGCTCGTTCCCGCACGAATTGGCCGGCTATCGCCATGTCTCGGACGATGCGGTGCGCGCCACGTTCGATGCACTCTGGGGCGTTAGTCTTGATGGCGAACCGGGACTGCGGATCCCGAACATGCTGGATGCTGCCATCGACGGGCGTTTCAAGGGGATCTATATCCAGGGCGAGGACATCGTGCAGTCCGACCCCAACACGCGGCACGTGGCCGAGGCGTTTGCCGCCATGGAATGCGTCGTCGTTCATGATCTCTTCCTGAACGAGACGGCGAATTATGCGCATGTGTTCCTGCCGGGCTCGACGTTCCTCGAGAAGAACGGCACGTTCACGAATGCCGAGCGACGGATCCAGCGGGTGCGCAAGGTCATGACACCGCGCAACGGATATGAGGACTGGCAGATCACGCAGATGCTGGCGCAATCCCTGGGCTATGCGATGCACTATGATCATCCTTCGCAGATCATGGCCGAGATTGCCGCGCTGACCCCGTCGTTTTCGGGCGTGACCTATGAGCGGCTTGATGCGCTGGGTTCCATCCAGTGGCCCTGCAATGCGGCGGCGCCGGAGGGCACACCTGTCATGCACGTCCCCGGGTTCGTTCGTGGCAAGGGTCGTTTCATGATCACGGCCTTTGTGCCCACCGAGGAACGAACGGGTCCGCGCTTCCCGCTTCTCCTGACCACGGGGCGCGTGCTGAGCCAGTACAATGTCGGTGTTCAGACCCGGCGCACCGCGAACGCAGTCTGGCACGCGGAGGATGTGCTGGAGATCCATCCTCATGATGCGGAGGAGCGCGGCATCCGGGATGGCAACTGGGTCAAGCTTGCCAGCCGCGAGGGCGAGACGAGCCTGAAGGCGCATGTGACCGACCGCGTGGCGCCGGGTGTCGTCTATACGACCTTCCACCGGCCCGAGACGCAGGCCAATGTGGTGACGACCGAACATTCGGACTGGGCGACGAATTGCCCCGAATACAAGGTCACCGCCGTACAGGTTTCGCCGGCGAACGGGCAGACCGCCTGGCAGAAGGCGCATGATGAACTGGTGCACAGCCATGCGCGTGTCGACACGGTGGCAGGTGAATGAGCGGGCCCTCTTGTGCCGAAACCCACATGTGGCGTGGCGCCTGGGCCGAGGGCACGCGGATGCTTGTTCCGGAGGTTCCTGTCGCGCTGGTCTATGATGGGGGTACGGAGGCGGTGATGATGGCCTCGCCCGGGGACGCGCTGGACTTCGTACTCGGGTTTTCATTCAACGAAGGCATCGTGGCTTCGGCCGAGGAACTGCGCGATGTCGAGGTTCGTGAGGTGGGCGCGGGCGTCGAAATCCGCGTCACGCTTGCTGGCGAGCGGCGGGCGCGCGTGATCGAGCGCCGGCGGCTGCGGGCGGGGCCGGCAGGCTGCGGACTTTGCGGGGTCGAGAGTATCTCTGCAGCCCTGCCGGCGTTGACGCCCGTCACGTCGCGCCTGCGTGTTTCGCCGGCGGACATCGTGGCGGCGATGCGGGACTTGCCGGCGCTGCAGCCGCAGAACCGTGTGACGTCAGCGATGCATGCGGCCGCGCTGTTCGTGCCTGGCGAGGGCATCCTTGCCGTGCGCGAGGATGTCGGGCGGCACAACGCGCTCGACAAGCTGCAAGGCGCGCTGCTGCGGATTGGCAGGCGGGCAAGCGAGGGCGTTATCCTGATGACGAGCCGGGTCTCGGTTGAACTCGTGCAAAAGGCCGTCGTAATGGGTTCGCCCGTGATCGCGGCGGTATCGGCGCCGACAAGCCTTGCCGTGAGCGAGGCTGCGCGCCTGGGGCTTGCGCTCGCCGGTGTCGTGCGGGGGGACGGGTTCGAGGTGTTCTGTGGACGGGAGCGCTTCACCGATGCGTCCTGAGAAGCTTGTCATGATGGCGAACCAGATTGCCACGTTCTTCGATGCGCAGGGCGGTGGGGCGCCAGCGGCCATTGCCGACCATCTGCGGCGGTTCTGGGATCCTGTCATGCGCGAGGAGATCATCGCGCTCGCGCGGACTGCGTCGCACGGGCTCAGGCCATCCGTCCTCGATGCGGTCCGGCTGCTGGAGGAAAAGGCGTGATCGGGGTGATCCTGGCTGGTGGGGCGAGTTCACGCTTCGGGGGCGAGCCGAAGGGCCTCAAGATGCTGAGGGGCTTGCCCCTGGTCGGGCATGTGCATGCCACGCTGAGCATGGTGTGCGCGGAGGTCGTCATCGAGTGCGTGCCGGGTTCGGGCTATGAAGGTTGGGGCGTGGAATGCATCTCGGCGCGGCCTGAACATGCGGGCAAGGGACCGCTGGCCGGCATGCTGGCCGGGTTTGATCGTGCTACGGGTCATGAAGCGATTGTGTTCGCACCCTGTGACATGCCGCTGCTGGCGCCGCCCCTGTTCGAACGCCTGGCCCGCGAGTCTGGCGGTGGGTGGGCTGTCTCGCCGCTTGGCGATGAGCCCCTTGTCTGCGTCCTTCCTGCGCGCCTGCGTGACCAGGTGGCGCGGTCGCTCGATCAGGCTCCCATTCCCCGGGTCGTCCATGTATTGGCAGGTTCCGGGGCCTCGGGCGTGCGGTTTGCCGACGACTGGCCCTTCGTGAACGTGAACACGGCTGAAGACCTCGTGCGGCTTGAGGCCAGTTTCTAGGCCTTCGCCTGTTTGCATTGGCTTGCGGGTGAGCCGGTTGGCCCCGTAAGTTCACGTCATCGAACAACAGCCACAAGGGAGTAACCTTCAATGTTGGGAATGATGCAGGAATGGCCGCTCGTCGTACCGAGCATCCTTGACCATGCCGCGCGGTTTCACGGCGAACGCGAGATCGTGACCCGCTCGATCGAGGGACCGATCGTGCGCTCGACCTATGCCCAGATCCATGTGCGGTCGCGCCGCGTGGCCAAGGCGCTGAGCCGGCGCGGGATCAAGCTGGGGGATCGTATCGGCACGCTGGCCTGGAACTCGGGCCGGCACCTCGAGGCCTGGTACGGCATCATGGGTATCGGCGCGATCTGCCATACGATCAACCCGCGACTTTTCCCGGAACAGATTGCCTATATCGTGAACCATGCCGAAGACCGGATGATCTTCGTCGACCTTACATTTGTGCCGATCCTCGAGAAGCTGGGCAAGCAGATCGACGTGGTCGAGACCTTTGTCATCATGACCGATCGGGCGCACATGCCCCAGACAACGCTGAAAAACGCCGTGGCCTTTGAGGACCTTGTCGGCGAGGCGGATGACGATTTTGCGTGGGTGAAATTCGACGAGAATACGGCGGCCGGTCTTTGCTATACGTCGGGAACGACGGGCAATCCGAAGGGCGTGCTTTACTCGCACCGCTCGAATGTCCTGCATGCCCTGGCGGTCAATACGTCGGACTGCGTGGGTGCGAAGTCGACGGATACGCTGATGCCGGTGGTGCCCATGTTCCACGCCAATGCGTGGGCCACGACCTTTGCCTGTCCGATGGCGGGCACCAAGATGGTGATGCCGGGTGCCCGGCTTGATGGCGTGTCGGTCTATGAGTTGCTCGACGGCGAGAAGGTCACCATCACGGCAGCGGTGCCGACCGTGTGGCAGATGCTTCTTACCCATATGGAGGCCAACAACCTCAAGCTGCCCTATCTGAAGAAGGTGATGATCGGTGGATCGGCCTGTCCTCCCTCGATGATCGAGACCTTCGAGAAAAAATACGAGGTCGAAGTCATGCATGCCTGGGGCATGACCGAGATGTCGCCTGTCGGGACCATCGGCTCGTTCAAGTCGGGGATGGAAAACCTGCCTTGGGCCGAGCAGCTCAAGGTCAAGTCCAAGCAGGGGCGGGCGATGTACTCGGTCGAGATGAAGATCACCGATGACAACGGCGCTGACCTTCCCCATGACGGCAAGACTTTCGGCCATTTGATGGTCAAGGGGCCGGCGGTTGCGAAGTCCTACTTCAAGGGTGAAGGCGGGCGGTATGGCACGAGCTCGATCCTCGACAAGGATGGCTGGTTCGATACCGGTGACATTGCGACGCTCGATCACCTCGGCTTCATGCAGATCACGGACCGGGCGAAGGATGTCATCAAGTCTGGCGGCGAATGGATCTCGTCGATCGATGTCGAGAACATCGCGGTGGGTTGCCCGGGTGTTGCCCAGGCGGCTGTCATTGGCGTGGTGCACCCCAAGTGGGACGAGCGGCCGCTGCTGATCGTGGTCAAAAAGCCCGACGCGGACGTCACGAAGGAGGCCGTGCTGAAGTATCTCGAGGGCAAGATTGCCAAGTGG
>JBILGJ010000403.1:0-2759 GCA_044351125.1 Micropepsaceae bacterium | reverse complement strand
CTGAGGCGCTTCGTTTGCTCGTAGGCTGAAGCGTCCCGTTCTTGTCGTTAACGGCACAAGTCGGCCAGCCGCTTGACCTGCAACTTTGCCTGACGATGACCTTTGTGTTACGCGCTCATGGGGCAGGGGGCTTTGGCATGTGCTTTTCCGCGACGGCAAGTTTCATCGTGGCTGCGGGCGCAGGGGCGATCGGCGTCGCGACGTTGCGCCGTGTGCGGTCGCCGGAAGAGCGGCCGGTTGCGGCCATCCCTCTCCTGCTGTCGATTCAGCAGGCAACCGAGGGCGCCCTCTGGCTGGCGCTGGGCCAAGGGGATGCCGGGTCTTGGCCCTGGATACTCACACAAGTCTATCTCTCGTTTGCGCTCGTGATCTGGCCGGTCTATACGCCCGCGGCCGTGATGCTGATGGAGCCTGCCGCCTGGCGACGCTGGGTCATGTTTGGCTGCGTCCTGTGCGGCGTCTCGATTTCCTCATTCTTTCTCGTCCAGTTGCTCACACTGCACAACGAGGGGTACATCAGCGGTAGCCATATTCTCTACCGCACCGATGTCGAGTCACCCCTCTTTGCCGGAACGGTTTACCTCACAGCCTGTGCGCTGGCCCTTGCAATGTCATCGCACCGGGCCATGGTTCTGTTCGGCGGGATCATCCTCGCGGCTGCCGTGATCGCCTATGTCATGGCGTACGAGGTTTTCGTGTCCGTGTGGTGTTTCTACGCAGCCGCCGGGAGCATCATCATCTTCCTTCATTTCCACCAGCGCGCGGCAAGCACAGCCTGAAGGGGCATCGCTAGCAAGGGTAGAGCAAGGGGCTGGCCGCAACCGGCAATCTGGCGACTGCGGCAGGAAAGATTGACTTCCCCGCCTCGCAGGAAAACCTATGTGCAACGGGTTGCGGCCGATTCGAAAAACAAGGGGCCGCCGGTGGAGATGAATGATGTCGGGCGCAATTTTGCGCGCGCTCTTGGGCGCTGTCGCGTTACCCTTGGCCTGCACGGTGGCGAGGGCCAGCCCTCTGTCTGATGACGGTCAGGGCAATGCCATCGCAGCCCTGACGCAATCAGCATCGTTTTCCAGTACGCACGGATTTCTCGACCGCCTGCACGAGCGCACCACTGCAGTAGACCCCGCAAGACCATCAGGCGACGGCCGGGGTTTCCTGTCCGGCTATGGCGACCGCATCCGTTGGGACGAGACGGCACGGTCGCGCAGATGGGGTCTGTCTGCGGGGTTCATGTCCGTGGTTGATGACGGTATCAGCGTGGGCTTCACCCTGGCCGCAGGAGCAGCGCGTCACTCGATCATAACGTCCCACTCCGTCAACAGGGCTTTGGCTGACGACTACGTCGCGGCCATCCACGCGCGAGTGGGCGCCGCCAGCCAGCCGCTCTACCTGACGCTTGCTGCCGGCCACGGCTGGACCCTCAACGATGTTTCTCGCGAAACGGCATCGCTCGGCACAGTTGCCGCGCGCGACGTGACTGCGCGCCAGTGGTTCGGCAGCGTCGAGCTGGGTCGTGATTGGAAACCAGTGGACGGTTTCGTTTTGACCGGCTTTGCCCGCACAGATGCGGCACGCCTGCAGCAGGATGGTTATGCCGAGCTGCCGCTCGACGGGGCCACAATGCTGCCAGCCAGCGTAAAGGCCGCTGAAGCAACAGCCTTGCGCTCACTGCTGGGCGCCCGTGCAGCGCTCAACATGGCAACGGCACGCCGCAGCGCCATCCTGTCTGTCCATGCAGCATGGTCGCATGAATTCGAAACCGATCGCTCCGTTGGTTTCTCGCGTGTGATCGCCGATCCGCTTGACGGTGTCCTTTCGACAGTCACCGGCGTTGCACAGGCAACACGCATCGACGAAAACAGCATCCGCGCGGGCGCAAGCGTCGAAGCCCCGGTCAACGACAGCGCGAAGATCTATGTCGGCTATAACGCTTTGTTTGCTTCTGGGCACGATAGTCAGTCCGCCGAAGCCGGGCTCCGCGTGACCTGGTAACTGGAACAAGAACACAACAACTTCTGCACCAACACTGCCCGCAGCGAAAGCTGCGGGCATTTTTAATGATGCCCTGTGCCGGCCAGGACGCTACTGTCCACCATGATTGGGCAAGGGCAGACAAGGGCCTCGGTTGAAGAGCCCAATAGTCGTGGGGAGCAGTGATGAACCAGATCAACAGGCGCCTGAACGCAAGGATTGTGCGCAGCCCCAGAGGCGCCGAGCGCACCGCCAAATACTGGACGACCGAAGCGCCGCTTCGCATGCTCATGAACAACCTCGATCCCGAGGTGGCCGAGAACCCCGACGAACTTGTGGTCTATGGCGGCATCGGCCGTGCGGCCCGCGACTGGGCGTCTTTCGACGCAATCGTCGACGCGCTGCGACGGCTCGAGGAGGACCAGACATTGCTCGTTCAATCGGGCAAGCCCGTCGGCATCTTCCCGACCCACGCCGATGCGCCACGTGTACTGATCGCCAATTCGAACCTTGTGCCGCACTGGGCGACCTGGGCCCACTTCAACGAACTCGACCGCAAGGGCCTGATGATGTACGGCCAGATGACGGCCGGGTCCTGGATCTATATCGGCAGCCAGGGCATCGTCCAGGGCACCTACGAGACATTTGTCGAGGCCGGGCGCAAACACTATGGCGGCGACCTCGCGGGCAGGTGGATCCTCACCGCAGGCCTTGGCGGCATGGGTGGCGCGCAGGCGCTCGCCGGCACGATGGCCGGCGCCTCGATCCTGCTCGTCGAATGCCGG
>JBILGJ010000402.1:0-2768 GCA_044351125.1 Micropepsaceae bacterium | reverse complement strand
AGTCGAAGAAGATCGCGTAGGGCATCGGCGATTTCCACTGGCGTGAGGTGTAGTCCTCGTAGGTCCGGTAGCGGTCCAGTTTGAACACGCCTTCCGGCGTGTTGGTGCCGAGAAGGCGGCCGGACGGCGACATCACCAGCTCTTCCTTGCCCGTTGATACCTTCCAGTTGTGGCGTAACTCGAAGACGCTCGAGTCTGTCTTCGCGAGGACAAACATGTTCTGCGCCCAAGCGCCCTTGTCTGGCGTGGCCTTGCTTACGTAAAGGACCAGATCGAAATACTTCAGGACGTCCTTGGACACGCGAGCGCGCAAGCGCGCCTCGACCGGCGAGAGATCCATGGGCTCCTGCCCTTCCGCCTGCGTCAGGCGCAGGTCGGGAGCCGGAGCAGCCGGGGCGGGCGCGCTTGCGGGCGGCGCGACCGGCGCCACGGGGCGAGCCATGGCAGGCGAACCGACATCCTTGGGTTCGATCACAACGTAAGGCAGCCGTCCGTTGAGATCCTCGGGCACATCTGCCGGCTTCCGGGTGGCTTCGGCCGTCTGTGTCGGGGCGGCGGCCGGGCTGGTAGTTTGGGACGAGGTCTCGAGCAGTGTTGCGAGCGCGTCATTTCCCTGGCGGACGATGTCGTCAAAGGTCGGTCGCAGGCGCGCGGCCTCCGCCGTCAGCTGCTTCCCGTGCTCGCCCTTGAACAGGACGAAGGCACTGACAGCAGCCGCGGAGACAACAAACGCTACGCTGAGTGACCTAAGCCACCAACCCATCCCAGACCCCCATTTGAGAGCGGAGTGTACTTATAGTTTGCGACGTCTCAATATCCCGTTGAGGCGGCAAGCGTTAACCCGCCGAGGTTGCAGCCTTTTTGCAACGCAGGGGTCTGACGAAAAGCTCAGGTTTCCCTCGGCGCCTGCCCGGCAGGAAACGGCTCATTTTTAGTTGGTGTAGGCGATTACCGGGCCCGAGATCTCTTCGCGGCCGTCGTAATTCTCGACAAACAGGACGGCGCGGTAACCATCCTGCAGCATCACCGCCCCGCTCTCGTCCTTCTGAACGCGGCCCCAGCGGTCGGTCGAACCCTTGTCGTTCACCGCGAGCACAGGCACCCGGCCACGGGTTGCCGTCTGAACCTTGAAGAACAGCTCCTTGGCGTTCTTGGGTGCGAGGCGAACGCAGCCGGCCGAGTCCCGGCGCCCCAGGCGATCGATCTTGGACTTGCCGATGGCCGCGTGAATGGCGAGCCCTGTCTGACGACCGTTGTTCATCATGTCGTAGAACATGGCGTAGTGCATGGGTGCGTTGTCCCAGCTGCGCGACCAGTAACGCTTGTGCATGCGGTCGGGATCCAGTTGGAAGATCCCCTCGGGCGTGTTGGTGCGCACGCGGCGGTTGTTGTTGATCTCAAGCTTCTCGCGGCCCGTGGACACTTTCCACTCTGCATACGGGATGATCCGACCGTCGGCGTCGCGCTGGAAGACAAACATGTGCTGGGCAAGCGGTCCGCGCCTGGACTTGCTCACATACATGAACAGATCGAAATAGGGCTCGATCTCGTCGGGCACCGTGCCGAACAAGCGCTTCTGGGCAATCGCCGCCCGGCTGTTCAGGTCACTGGACATGACCGTGGCAAACCGCGTCGCCAGCTCGTTCGAGGGCTGCGCCGGCGCGATGTCGGACTGCGGCGCGACCGCAGCAGGTTCAACTGTGCGCGGGTCCCAAGAGGCTGGAACGTCGCGAGCGCTGAGCGCCATCTGCGCGTGGCTGGCCAAATGGACAGAAACTGCCGGCGCGGCCAGCGTGATCGATGACATGCTGCCGAGTGCCGGAACTCGCTGCGAGGCCTTCAGCTCATTGTCCGAAAGCGGTGCTGAAGGCTCGGGTGCACGAGATGGCGCTGGCATGTGAGGCACGATTTGCGTGGGTGCGTGCGACGCCTGCCATGCGGGCGCTGCTGCAACCGGTGCGGCCGGAGCGGACGGCAACTGGTCGGGGGCATAGATCGGGAGCGCACGCGCTGCCGATTCCGCCTCTGACCTGGCGCGGTACGGATCCTGACTTCCTACACTCCCTGCCGACAACAAAACGGCAGCAATACCCAAAGCGAAAGTCGCTCGACGCGGCATGACAGCCCCCAGATCGACTTCCCCGCGCCGGTTCTGATCCCCATCAGTCGGCCCCTTCTGTGGGCGTGATGTTGGTCAAAACTGTGAGTGATTCAACTACCCAAAAGGGTAGCGGTGACGCGTTACCCGCAAGCCCGATCAACCCATCGTGGTGCACGTCGTGCACACGAAAAAATTGCGTGCCCGGATCTGCACCTCACATCTGATGAGAGGTCGCAACCGAAGGAAGCTTGTCCCCAACATGTGCTCAACAAGAGTTGAAAAACTCGCTCTTCAGGAGAATCGATCCGACGGGCTCCACCCACGTGCTGATTGTGCCTGGCAGCGCGCGCGCCTGCCCGGGGAAAGGAGTCTGGGCCCCCTTTCCGCAACTTCCAGTCTGCGTGTCAACTTGCCGCGCAGGCGTACCGCGCTTCCGTCTGCCTCAGGCGGCAGGCGCGCCGCCGAACCTGGCTTCCCAGGCCTGCATCTGCTCGGGAAGGATCTTTGCGAACATCACGTCGGGTACATCGAACGCGTGTCCCGGTTGAAGAGTGGCGAGTTCCGTGGCGAGAGAGCCCTTCGGCCAGATCAGTGCTTCGGGTTGAAGGCGCAGGCCCGTGGCCATGGATTTTGCGGCAAACGGAATGATGGGTGCCGAAAGGATCGC
>JBILGJ010000400.1:0-2796 GCA_044351125.1 Micropepsaceae bacterium | reverse complement strand
CCCCGCCTCGACTGAAACAGAAATCCGCGCCGGTGCCTGCGGCGCATAGCGGATCAGGTTCCTGAGGATGTTCAGGATCACCCGGCGCATGCGCCCCTCATTGGCCGAGATGACGACACCCGGATCCAGCGCCGTCTCAAGCGCAATCCCCGCCGTTGCAAGCTCGGGGCGCAGCGCATCAACGCAACCACCCACAAGCTGGCTGAGGTCAATCGCCTCGCGGGTACCGACACCCGCCTGCCCGGCATCGCTCAGCGCATTCACGTCGGCCACAAGGTGGTCGATCCAGCCGATCTGCTCGATCAGCCCGTCGATGAAGCCCGGATCGGGGCTGAACACGCCCTCGCGCAGGCCCGTAAGCCGCCCGCGCAGCACCGTCAGCGGCGTGCGGATGTCATGGGCGATGGCTGCCGAGCGCAGCCGCAGGTCGTCATCGGCCGACCGCAGCGCCGAAGTCATCGACGCAAAGTCGGCCGCCAGCGTTTCCACTTCGGCCGAGCGCGTGGGGATCACCGGCGGCGGCGCGCGCTCGCCCGACGCCACGCGCCTGACCACGCGCGCCAGCATCTCGATCGGTGCCGCGAGGTAGGCCGCAAGCCACCACGCCAGCAGCGCCATGGCACCGGCCACGGCAATGACGACGCCACCCAGCACGAATGAATAGTTCATGCGCCACCCGGCAAAGCCCAGGCGATCAAGCGTGGCATTGTAAAGCGGGCTGCACTGTCCCGCCGCGCCGCGCACGGACTGCAGCGCCTCGCGGTCGGCCTGCGAGAGGCTCGCCTCGAACAGCGCATCGCGCGCCGAGAACACGGCATCCGGCAGCGTCAGGGCTGCAATCGCGGCAGCGACCGCAATGAGGATCGCCAGCAGTGCAATCTGGACCTTGAGCGAGACCGTGCGTGTCACGACGAGGCCTCCAGCCGGTAACCCTCGTTGCGCACGCTCACAAGCCGCACGCCCCGCCGGCTTGTATCGGCAAGCTTCTGCCGCAGGCGGCTGATATGCGGATTGACCGACTTGTCATAGGCCTCTTCGTTCATGGCCACATCGATGATCTGCGCGCGCGTCACAAGCCGCCCGCCGCGCTCGGCCAGGCACCGCAGGATGCGGAACTCGGTCGGCGTGAGCGCCAGCGCCACCTCGCCGCAGAAGGCTTCGTGCGCATCCAGGTCCACCCTCAGGTCGCCCACCACAAGCGCACGGTTCGCATCGCGCTCAAGCGACCGGCGCAGCACCGCCTTGAGCCGCGCCACCAGTTCCAGAGGATTGAAGGGCTTGACCATGTAGTCGTCGCAACCCAGGCGGAAACCCGTGAGCTTGTCGACATCCTCGCCCAGCGCGCTCAGGATCACGACCGGAGGCCCCTGCCGCACGCGCAGCTCCGACAGCACCGAATAGCCATCGCGCTTGGGCAGCTTGAGATCGAGGATCATCACATCCGGCCGCCAGAACCCGGCCGCGCGCAGGGCATCCTCGCCATCGCGCGCAACCATGTGCTGCGCGCCCTCCCGTTCAAGGAAGGCGACGATGATGTCGGCGATCTGCGGCTCGTCCTCGACGACAAGGACGCGCCGGTCAGCCAGCGAGGGATCGATTGCGGTCAAACTCGGCCTGCGCGCTCGTGGGGCATGCCCTCAGCATGGCGCAGCTTTGTTGCGATCCGGTTGCCTCACACCCGGGCGTGAAGCCGGAAATTCACCATGATTGGAATGAAACAGGGGGCTCGGGCACCCCAAGGCCGCCCTGAACGGAGCCCCCTGCCGCCAAGGCGTCAGAAATGGATTTCGGGGACACGCACCACGTCGCCCGGCATCACCACCAGGTCGGCCGTCAGGTCATAGACCGTCTCGAGTGCATCGCCACTGCGCCGGATGAACACGCGCGACTTGTCGGCCCGGTACGTATAGCCGCCCGCCGCCGCCACGGCCGCCAGAAGCGACATGCCCGGCTTGTAGACAAACTCGCCCGGCCGCGCCACCTCGCCCAGGACAAAGATCGGCCCATACGCCGTGACTTCCAGCGTGATGCGCGGCGCCCGCAGCAACCCGCCCTCGGTGAATTTCTTCTCGATCAGCCGCGCCGCCGCATTCGGCGTCAGCCCCGCCACCACCAGCGGCGCCAGCGGCGGCACGATGATCGCGCCGGCAGGGTCGACCGTGTATTCACCCGTCTCGCTGGCCACGTCGTATTGTGTCACCCGCACCTTGTCGCCGACCATCAGCCGATAGTCCGAAACCCCGCGCCCCGCGCCCGCAATCAACCGCTCGCCCTCGGCCCGCGGCAACTGCACCTGCAACCGCTCACCCGCGCAAGCCACCAGCACCAGCGCCAGCACCAGCACCGAAAAAACCCTGCCCAAACCCATAGCCCGCCCCCAAAAACCACGACCCCGCAGTCTGGAAACCCACACTTAACAAACCCCTAACGCCCTCTCCCCCAAAACGTAAGTTTTGGGGGAGTACGCCCGGAACGGGCGGGAGGGGGGCAGCGCCAAACCATCAAATGTTGCCCCCCTGGGACCGCGGGCTTCCAGCCCGCTCTTCCCTTGCTCCTCCTCGCAACGCGAGCAGATGGCAGCCCAGCGCACCAGCGCCGAGCGGACGCAGGCGTTCGCGTGCGACGAGCCGCCCCCCTCCTCGTCACGCACCAGCTCAACCGAAAACCCCATCCCCATCTCCCCCAAAACGCAAGTTTTGGGGGAGTACGCCCGGAACGGGCGGGAGGGGGGCAGCGCCAAACCATCAAATGTTGCCCCCCTGGGACCGCGGGCTTCCAGCCCGCTCTTCCCTTGCT